>JAOUGF010000601.1 GCA_029857925.1 Gammaproteobacteria bacterium | reverse complement strand
CCCCGCACGCAATATTGCACCGGCAGTTTCCGAAAGTTGGAAATAGGGTGTTGCGTCCGCCACATATTGTAGCGCCAGCGCATGGCGAATCTCGGACTCGGAATAACTGATTTGTGCACCCGCCCCCCCGTAGTACGGTTTTTGAGTGCGAAGCGTACTGCCCTTGATGACATCGCCCAGTTCGCCAGGGGTGCGACGATTGAGCAAGCGCCCCTTGATCGTGTCGATAGGTGACCACACGCTGTCATAATGCGGGAGCTTTGCGGCTTCAAAGAATGGTGTAGCCGCCATATCGACGTGCAACCCTTCTTGTGCGTATTCCAAGCGGGCGGACAATGTCGGCCACGTTTTGCGCTGGATGTCCGATTCCAACAGAGTTCGGCTTAAATCCGGTACCAGCAAACGATTGCTCAAAGAATCGCGCGCGTCGGGTCCAAAAATAAGTCGTTGTTGTCCCAGTGTGATACGCGTACCGGCGTTTTGCCATTGCCAATAACTGGATTCATAGTCTGTGGTGAGTTGTTGAAAGGTGCGGGTACTCGATTGTTCATACATGTCGGCGCGCCCGCCAAAATACACGGCCGTACTTTCAGTCCAACGCCATCTGAACGATAGATAGGTCGAAAAATAACTTCCAGATGCAGCGACATCGCCTTGTTTCCAATGATCGAATTCGCCTTTCGCAGCCAAACTGTGCAGCGCCAGGGGGTTGAGCAGACGCAACCATTGCCAGGGCGCAACGTCGGCCTTTTGGGGAGGCGGCAGTGCGTTTATTGGCATCGTGGGGGCGGGGGTTGCAGTAACATTGTCTGCGGGCGCAGCGATCGGTGTGGCAGGACGCGGGGTGCGTGTCGCGCCAACCACAAAATACGCATCATCATCCAGCGCGGCGGTCGTGATCAGGATGTCCTTTCTATACCCCAAACGATGCATCTTTTGAAACATGTCGTCAAAGGTGCGATCGTCGTACGCGCTGACCACGTCTACCCGATACCCCAGGGGGGTTGCGGTTGCCTGCAATTGGGTGGTGATGTCTGCGGCCTGCAATTGTGCGATAACTTGTGTTGCCGCGCGCTCGTCCGGGTAGAATCCAAGGCTCAATGTGCGAACGGCGATAGGGCCTTGAACCAGTTGCACCTGATCGAACCGGTCGGCCACGAGGGTTTGTTGATACAGCAGTTCCGCCGCACGGCGGTCTGTCAGTTTGGCAATAATATGCAACGCCGCAGGTGCAAACTCGGTATTCGCCGATACGACACGCATGCAAACAATAGGGAGCAAAAAAAGATGCCAAACTGCGGTGATAAATCTGATTTTTTTGTCACGCGCAGAATTCTTCACTACATTATTCTTTAATGAAAACGTGTTCTTCCTGACCCGTGCTCATGCGAAAACCGCGATGCAGCTTAAACCCGGTCAACATTTTTCGCAAGCTGGTTTGAGTATAACCCAGTGCACGACGGGTAGTCGGCGATTTATTTTCATAAGCGAGATGAGTTCGATCGACGATGCGGAACACCGCAGGTTCGATAGGGATATGTTCTAGCGCGGACGTGAGAAAGAAAAGTACAGTACCTCGCCGACAATATGGCGCGAGATGGTGCATGATGGCTTTCAAGTCCTGCGGATCGATGTAATCGAATAAATCCCAAAATAACAATAGGTCAAAATTTGTTTCGTCTGGATAGGTCTGCAGACAGGACAATACGCGTTTAGGGTCAGGGGGGAGTTTTTCGCGTTTGACGGCATTGAGCTGATCTACGTAAAGGCGGTAGAAATCTTCGATATAGAGTCGGCAACGCTGCGTGCTAAAGAACTCGATTTTGGCGTGATTGGCTGCACCCATATCAAGGATAGTGTATTTTTTTTCTGGATGGGGGAGTTGTGAAAATAACACATCTAAGGCCAAAAAATTGGCCTCGCTACGGCTTTGATCCACAATATTGGGATCATAACTACCCACGCGACGAGAAACTAACATTGATTAGGCCTGTTTAGATCCACCGCTCACGGCGGCAAGGGTATCTTTGGGTTTCGATGTTTCCGCGGACTTACCGGGAAACGAGGTGACGGATTTGCCTGCGCTGTGTTTTTCCACTTGTGGCTCCATGTCTATGGCCCCTTTAAACTTTGCCCCATCCTCCATCATGACTCGAG
>JAOUGF010000063.1 GCA_029857925.1 Gammaproteobacteria bacterium | reverse complement strand
TATGTGTGCGGGGTCAGGCTGAGCTACCCCTGATTCCCTCGCGCCGATCAAATCGAGACTTTTATTATTTATCTTTGTTTCCCCAAAACAAATCTTGCACGCGAGACACGCAACATTTCATAGGGAGACATGAAACGCACGCCCACCCCGATACACACATTGGGTATTTTGATTTTGCGGTTGGAATTCGATGGTGCTTCGTGCGTGACCAGCGTGAATTCGTGCGCAAGCGCATGCCCTATGTGTCAACCTACTATCATACAGACGAAGTATGAGATAACGTATAACTCAGGGCCACATGACCGAGGAAATAGACATGCCAAAACCCAAAGCAGACCTGCCCGATACACAAGTGATTCCTGAGCCGACACTCGAAAAACGTAGCCGACGCGCGTTCACCACCGACTACAAACTACGCATAGTGGCAGAAGCGGATAACTGCGCCTACGGCCAATTGGGTGCCCTATTACGGCGTGAAAATATCTACAGCAGCCAGATCCGTGAGTGGCGTCAGGAATTGGTTGCGCACGGCGTTGAAAAGCTCTCGAATACACAGCCTGGCCCTGCGCCCACCAAAACCCTGGAAGCGCGTCGTGTCGAACAATTGGAGAAAGAAAACAGCCGCTTGCGCAAACGCTTGCAAATGACCGAAGACTGTCTGGATCTCCAAAAAAAGCCTTATCTGAATATTTGGAATATTTGGGGTCAGAGTGGAATATTTGGGGTCAATATTTGGGGTCAGAGTAAAAATTCCTACCCCGTTGAAGCTTGATTATGTATATTTCCATTTAATATCCTTGTCAAGGAAGACAAATGGCAAGACAACCGAGGCTTTGTCTAGGCGGTATTCCTCAACACATCATACAGCGCGGCAACAATCGTCAAGCCTGTTTTGGCACTGACGAAGATTATGCCGCGTATGCCCATTGGCTGAATGAATATTCTAAAAAGTATCAGTTGGCCATACACGCCTGGGTGTTCATGACCAACCACGTCCATTTACTGCTAACCGCTAATACCGACGATGGCGTGTCACTCATGATGCAAACCTTGGGGCGCCACTATGTAACCGTCCAATCTAGCCCATTATTTCACTAGGCGTAACCCAACGCTACCATTGGCCCTCAATTCTCAACGATGCAGGAGCAGGGCAATGGATACCAAACCCCGACGGGCCAGACGCAACGCAACCGAATGGCAAAGGCTGATCGAAGAGCAGCAACGCAGCGGCCTATCGCAAGAAACGTTTTGCCGACATAACGATATCGGTTACGGCAGTTTTCAAAACTGGAAGGCTAAACTGGCGGGTGGAGATCGCGCGCGGTCTAGTATTTCTGATTTCACCGAGTTACCGCCATTCGCGTCCGCCCCGGCAACGCACTGGGACATCGAGCTCGACCTCGGGCTAGGCATCGTACTGCGTGTAAGGCGCGCGTCATGATGAATGGCGATACGCGCGTGCGCGTGGTGGTGTACAACCGACCGGTCGACATGCGCAAGTCGTTTCAGGGCTTGCGCGCATTGACCCAGAATGTGTTGCACGAAGATCCGCTGTCGGGCCACTGGTTCGTGTTCATCAACAAACGCGGCAAC
This sequence comes from Gammaproteobacteria bacterium, assembly GCA_029857925.1. GTDB lineage: Bacteria > Pseudomonadota > Gammaproteobacteria > S012-40 > S012-40 > CAKKRP01. Next base: position 7,301 of record JAOUGF010000063.1, on the reverse strand, counting down.
TATCTCAAACTGCTCTATTGGTCGCGCGGCGGTTTTTGCCTGTGGTGCAAGCGGTTGGAGCAAGGCCTGTTCGCGCGCGATCGGGATCGCGAGGTCACAGTGATGGACACACTGCGTTTGCAATTATTGATTGAAGGCTTCGTGGTTTCGGATATCCAACGACGTAAACGCTTTACACTCAAAAAAGATGAAATGGCCGTCGCGAATCGCGTATCATGATGTGCATGACCACTGACGAAAAAGCGCAGCAATTTCAATACGACGACATCGTGAAATTGATTGTCGCGAACGACGCATTACAACAGCGTTGCGCATCGTTGCAACAGCAACTCGACTGGTATAAAAAACAACTCTTCGGCCCCAAATCCGAAAAGCGCTACCTCGACGGCGAACGCCTGCAACTGCCGTTGGACTTGGGCGTGACCGCGACGGAAGAACCGCCCGTAGCCCCCAAACAAACGATCGCCTACGAACGCGCCGTCCGCCGACCGAAACAACGCGGCGAAGACGTGCTTAATGAAGAAGGCCTACGGTTCGGCGCCGACGTACCGGTCAAAGAAATAGTCGTCAACCCGCCGGAGATCGCGGGCCTCTCGCCGGACCAATACACCGTCATCCGCGAGGAAAAAACGCATCGTTTGGCGCAGCGGCCCGGCAGCGCGGTGGTCTTGTGTTACATCACACCCGTCGTCAAGCTCAAGGAAACGCAAGCCCTCGTGCAAGCGTCCGCCCCCGCGAACGTGCTGGAACGGTGCAGCGCCGACGTCAGCGTGCTGGCGGGGTTGCTGATCGACAAGTTCGTTTATCATTTACCGCTGTATCGCCAACACCAACGGTTGCGCGACCAAGGTATCGAACTCTCGCGCGCCACGTTGGATAACTGGGTCAAACGCGCCATCGCGTTACTGAATCCGATCTACGACGCACAATTATTATCGGTACATCAAAGCACCATACTCGCGATGGACGAAACGCCGATCAAGGCCACGCCGAAAAAAGACGGCAAACGCGGCATGAAAACGGGTTATTATTGGCCCGTCTACGGCGACAAAGACGAAGTTGTCTTCCCGTTTGCGATGTCGCGCGGTACGCAAAGCCTGCACGCGATATTGGGCGACTACCAAGGCACGCTGCTGAGCGACGGTTACGCCGCGTACGATCGTTACACGCACCGCGTTGAAAGTGTCGTACACGCCAATTGCTGGGTACACTGGCGACGCACCTTCCTGGAGGCGGAAAATACCGAACCCGAACGCGTCAAACACGTCCTTGAAACCATCGGCGCGTTGTACCGTCACGAAGAACGACAGCGCACGCAAAATTTAAATACCGAGGCGATTCTCGCGTATCGCGCGACGCATGAAAAACCGCTGGTCGACCAATTGTTCGAATGGCTGGAAAACCAGCTCAATGCGAACGATTTGTTGCCAACAGATGCCTTTACCAAGGCCGTGAAATATGGCCTCTCGCGCCGCGCCGAATTGAGCGTATTTCTGTCCGACCCCAACGTTGCGATGGACACCAATCACGTCGAACGTGCATTGCGCGTGATCCCGATGGGAAAAAAGAACTGGTTGTTCTGCTGGACCGAGGCGGGTGCGAAGGATGTTGGTGTCATACAAAGTTTACTTGCGACGTGCAAACTGCATGGGATCGACTATTACACCTATCTGGTCGATGTGTTGCAACGTGTCGGTCAACATCCGCAATCGAAGGTGCACGAACTAACGCCGCGCATTTGGAAGACACTGTTTGCCGATGATCCGCTACGCTCGGATGTGCATGAACAGCGGGTTGTGGTTACCAAAGATGCTCGGGGTAGCGCAATAACGGGTTAGTTTGGACGGTTACGTATTAATCGCTATAATTTGGTTGGGATTCGATCTTTGACGGCGGGTAGCGATTATTTAGAAGTGCTGACCGAATCAATTAAGAAATTTGCGCCAGAGTTACCAATTATATGTGGAGGGCCCTACGCATCTGATTCACCGCAGCATTTGCTAAACAATCATAAACATGTAGATTTTTGTTGTTCGAATGAGGGAGAGGTCTCCTTTACAAAGTTTCTAGAGTCTTTTATTTTAGAAAACAACAAAGGGTACAGAAGTGTTCATGGGATTGGATATCGCATTGGTGACGCAATATTTGTAAATCCGGCTATGCCTTTTATAGAGGACATCGATGAACTTCCAATTCCCGATTACGCTGCGATCGATTTAAAAGAATATGCGATGGTGGAAAATCCAATGAGAATTCCAAATGGCCGAATATGGGCACCAATAATGACTCAAAGAGGATGTCCTTATAGATGTACTTATTGTCATGAAGGCTTTGGTAAAAAAAGTAGGGAGATGTCTGCGCGGCGAACCGTTGATTTGATAAAATATCTCCATTATGAACATGAAGTAGAGCATTTTGCAGTACTAGACGATATATTCAATGTAAAAAGGGATCGCGCAAAGCAGGTAATGCAGGAAATAATCAAAAGCGGCATGAAAATACAATTTTCATTTCCAAATGGACTACGCGGCGACACCATGGACGAGGAACTCGTTGACCTCATGGTAGAGGCGGGCACAATATGTATACATTACGCCGTGGAAACAGCATCCCCTCGGCTCCAGAAGTGGGTAAAGAAAAATCTGAGGATGGATACAATAAGCAAAATAATAAACTACACTGCGAAGTACGATATCATATTGCGTGGCTTTTATATGGTCGGATTTCCAAGCGAGACAAAAGAGGAGTTAAAGGCAACAATCGACCATGCAATAAACAGCGGTTTCAGCGAGACTTACTTTAGCATATTGAGTATATGGCCAGGTACAAAAATTTATGACGAGGCCGTTCGTGACGGATTTATCCACGAGGGGCACTTTACCACAATGACTACCCATGATTACAAAGAAGACAATGGGTTTCACTATGATATTGATTTTCTGGTTAGTGAGAGAACTCGCGGCTATGCAGAGACCCACTTTAGCGTAGAGAGGTTTACCAAGAATCTACGGGTTTATCGAAAGTTAGGTATGGATGTATCAAGGATAATGGAAAAGGAAGCGAAATATGCGTCTTTGATAGACGACAGCAGCAGACAGCTCGGCGTGAGCCCGGCAGTGCCAGATGCATACTTATATAACACTATGTTGTCACTTTCGTCCGGAAGATTGTCTATGCCTAAAGCGATCGAGGAAGTTTATAAATATCTTGAAATGCATGGGTATAATAGGGATTCTATGTTTATAGACCAAAAAAAAGCGTTAGCCGGTGGAGGAAAGACATACATACTAAATTGAATAACACGGTTGTTGGCGTATAGGTGGATGAGTAGCATTTGTGTGAATTACGGATTGATATCGGTATGTGTGTCATTTGTGAATTGAATCTCATTTCGTATAGTCATTGGTGATCATCATGGGTGGCCCTTTAAAAGACATTTATACTTTACAGTTACTGAGGAATGTTGGGGAAGCACTCCGAAGGCAAAAAAATGAAGTAGACGTCGATGTGTTTGTAAAAACAGTTGTTAGTGACCCATGGGAGCTGTTGGAAATTAAGGAGCGAATGAAGAAAATAGCGGTGACACTTCGGGCTCATCTCCCCGATGGATTTCAGCAGGCGATCGAAATACTTATTCCAGTCTCACAGCAGTTCAGCGGTTTCGAGTATATGTTTTTTCCTTATTATGTTGAGTTATTTGGGGAGCACGAGTGGGATGCTGCCATTTCCGCGTTGGAGCGCTTTACGTCTGGTTCTAGCTCAGAATTTGCTATTCGGCCATTTATCATTCGGGATCAGAAGTCTGCGATGGCCCAGATGAAAAAGTGGTCAAAGTCCGATGATTTTCACGTACGACGATTGTCGAGTGAGGGATGTAGACCACGTCTGCCGTGGGCGCAAACTCTTCCGTCCCTTATCGAGAATCCGGATCCGATATTCCCCATACTCGATGAGCTGATAAGCGATGAGGAAGAGTATGTCCGTCGAAGTGTCGCCAATAACATGAATGACATATCGAAGGACCATCCCGGTCTGATTGTAAACTATGCTGAGAGCTGGTACGGACGAAATAAAGAAATCGATTGGGTGGTTAAACATGGATGTAGAACATTGCTTAAATCGGGTAATGCAAAAATATTAGGGCTGTTTGGTTTTGATACGAATCCAAAAGTGACGCTGGAAAAATTAGAGTTAAATGAAAAAGTTATTAGAAAAGGTGGGGTTTTAAAATTTAGCTTTGACATTAGCGCAGATAAAGGTTTTCTTGGAAAGTTGCGGATTGAATATGTTATTGGGTTTCAAAAAAAGAATGGGGGTATAAGCGATAAAGTTTTTAAATTGGTGGAAGGGAATTATAAAAGTGTTAGGCGTTCATTTAGTAAAGAGCACTCATTTCATGAAATTACCACGAGGGTCTATCATCTGGGTAGGCATCTGGTAAAAATAGTTGTCAATGGAGAAGTATTGGCCTCTGAGGAATTTGAATTAGCTGCATAGTTAGGGTCCTATGCGCATGGATTGTGACTTTCAGTGTTCAAAAGTGTCCGGTATTGGGGAGGTTTAAGGTAAGGCATAAACCAACAGATTGAATAATTACCATCCGACTTGTTTGCTGTCAAAAGTCGGTTTCGTTGTCGTTGGGGTTACGATTTACTAGGTGTGTTCATACAATCGGGCGAGGAATGTAGTCCCGCCTGATTGTATGACAACTATTGGATCCTAACGTGGGAATATCAACTTATTGCCAGGATCGTATGACTTTATAGTGCTGAACAGCGCTTGAAGCTGCATGGTCTATGTCCTTCATCAAGGAAAAAAATTCAAAGCAAATTGGACTTTGATTGGCTACGGTAGCGGCCGCATCGGCGTCTTTTTCGGTTTTCCAGTATACGACGTCCACCCAGTTGGAGTCCTTTCCTTTGAGCAATGCGCGTTTGATATATCCTTTTTGGTGTTTTAAAAAGCCACTTTCCACCTTCTGCGCAGCACTGATTAGTTTCTCGCTGTTAATTCCATCCTTCACAACAAACGGCACCCATTCTACAATTTCTCCATCACCTGCAAAGACATTTGAGCTGGAAAGAGTGAGAATCGCAAAAGTTGTTATTACTTTAAAAAATCGCATGAATCTACTCCTATGTGTTGATAAAATATTTAATAAATGTGAGTTTCATTAACATTACTGCTCTGAAGTCTCCTCAATCCGTCCGCGTCAAAGTTTTTGTTTGATGTCTAACAGCCGTAGTGATAGGTGACAATAAAATTATAATCTGGTATCAACCCGTCACTTATAAAAGTAGCGGTACGACCGAATATCTGGCAGTTCCCACTCTTTGGCATATTGTTATTTTGCGGAGTAGAAACCGTGGGTGCTAAGATTTGTCGGTCTATACAAATACTCCAATGTGGCACATCCTTTTGCGAGTCGTTATCATAGTGTTATATATGACATATTAGGACATATAAAGTGGGAAGAAGCTCATCTGGTACCAAAATCAATCGCCTTGGCCAACTGATTGGAAAACTCCAGTCAGGTGATGCGATGACTGCTGGGACATTGGCGATTGAAATGGGGGTTAGTTTGCGCACATTGATGCGAGACCTGGAGATATTGCGTGATAGTGGTTACCCAATTGAGGCCGATAAGGGGCGTGGGGGTGGAATACGCCTTTATAGTCGTTGGGGTGTCGGTAGAGTCGCTTTTAATTACCGCGAGGTTATAGATCTATTACTGGCAATGGAGGTGATAGAAAAGCTAAAATCCCCAATGTTGTTGTACAATATAGACTCCTTGAAGAATAAGTTATATGCATCCTTTCCTGATACCCAGAGGCCTCGTATTTGGCTCATTAGAAAGAGAATACTGGTTGGCGAGCTTGCGTCAGCGCAGGTGCTAAAGAGCTACAACAGTCCAAAAAGATGCCAGGTGCTCGATACAATTCTGGAAAGTTTTTTTGACCAGATACAAGTTAGTATCTCGTATCAAAGAGAGGATGGAGAAATCACGGAACGTGTTATTGAAGTACACTACTTGCTGCTAAATTGGCCAATTTGGTATTTGATTTGCTATGATCATCTGAGGGGTACGCATCGAACATTTAGAATAGACAGAATTGGAAATGCTAAGTTGATAAGATCGACGTTTCAAATTAGATTTGTTGAATACTTCTCGCCGGAGTTGATGCGGTACTCCTCGCGACTTTGATATCAGCCCTATGTGTCAACCACCGTCATCAAGACCTGATGAAAATCCAAGGAACTAGGCAATAATGGGGCTTGTGAAAAAAGCTTGCACTGACCAATCGATGGCCAATCGATGGTGGCCAATCGATGGGACATCCACCATCTTATCCACATTGTAATATTCCAGAAATATCACCGCGTCTCTTGTTGAGATAACTCTAATTTAAAGCGACAAAATTAGCGGAACGATATTGAATCGTTGATTGTAGATCGATAGGAAGTCAGAAGAACAAGACGACGATGGGGCAAGGAAAATTTCAAGTTGTCCTATGCTGTAGTGGGAGCCTCATACATCCGCCGCGCATGTCCGGCTCCCCGCAGAAAGGATTTGTTTACGCGTGCAGCAAAGGCCTGCACATGCTCAATGGCACCGAGCACCGTGAACATCGTGGTGTTTTGTGGACGGCCTTGCACGTGTTGGATGAAAGTCTTGGGATTGAGTTTCAATCGTTGAAGTATGGGTGGGATGTGTTGGGGTATGTATCCTTTTTTATCGTCGCGAATGATTCGGCCGGCCCAGTCGACTAGGTCGAGGTAGTCTTGCGTTTGGTATCCGATAGCGTTGGTGTGTGGGTCTCTGCGCTGCGTGGCGAGCGGCATTAACGGCACCTGTTTGCTACTGGGTGTTGTTGGCTTTTGATTTGATTGGGTCTGTTTTTGTTGCCATTGGTGGATGCGTTGCTGGATGCTGGTGAAGTCGGAAGTTTCGGGCGTTTGCGCGATGCCCGCACGTATGGGATTGAGGTCGACATAGCTCATGCAAGTGAGTACCGCGCCTGCGTCTAACAAGGCTTGGCTTTTGTAGCGCCCTTCCCAGAAGCGGCCTTTGCATTGATCTTCTTCGTTGGCACGGCGGGCCAGGTGTTCGTTGAGGCTGCGCATGTACCACGAGATATCCATCAGGCGTTTTCGCCATTCTGCAATGAGTTTTTGCGCGACCTTTTGTTCGGCGATGCTGGTTGTTTCACCTTTTTGATAGCGTTGTATCAAGAGCGGTATGCTAAACAACCGTCGCCAACGACGCATGACTTGATCTTCGCTCCATTCCTGCGCGTGTT
>JAOUGF010000600.1 GCA_029857925.1 Gammaproteobacteria bacterium | reverse complement strand
CACGCAAACGACACAAGACTATGCGCTAAGGACGGGATCAAACCCGAGTTAAGGGAACCTCTAAAAATTCAATCAAGGCGAAAAGCGGCGAAAATGCGCAGTTTACACGTTGTAGATGAGCCATCTGAGCCACTTTTCAACGCAGCCAGCGCGGCTTAAGTAAATTTTTAGAGGTTCCCTTAAACCCAGATTTCTCCGTGTCACCTATTGCGTATGATCAATGTATTGAATCTCGTCGAAAAACATACAAAACCCGTTATCCAGATAGCGGCCACTACGCCGCTGCGTGTGGTGTATATTCCTGGTTATTCCTATAAAACCTTGATCGCGCTCGCTAGGACGTCCAATAGAAAATTCCGGTTGAATGTGTTAGGATTCCCGCTATGTGGTGAAGTCGGCGGATACCTGCCTGTGCACCAGGGTGGACGCCCGACAGTACACCCATCACAGCGTTTAACGCCTAAACATAGGACATAGAACTCAGTGGCAAGCATTATGAGCGTACAAAAAATCCTCGTCACCTTACTGGTTGGGTGCACGCTGGCGGCCTTGGGCTGCGCAAAACGCGACTTGACTGAAGAGCGCAACGAGCTCAATCTGAACCGCACTAAATGGCAACAACAAAATATCAGCAGTTACAGTATTTTTGCGATTCAATCCTGTTACTGCAAGCAAAATGATCTCGAAGTGTTGATCTCCGTTGAAAACAATGTAATCAATTTTGTAAAAGATTCCGGCCGGGCGGGCCAAGCACGTTTTAGCGTAGATCCCGCCGATGTAGCCAATCACGTGTACCCTACAATAGATGAATTGTTTACTAAAATAGAAAAAGCGATAGGTGAACGAGCTGAGACCTTGGAAGTGACGTACGACGAAACCTATGGGTACCCTTCAAAACTAGTCATCGACTATTCTAAGAATTCCATGGATGACGAAATTACAATTAAGATCCGACCGCAAATCCTGTCTCAATAACGCCCGTAGAGGTTCCCGTTATCCATAGGAATTGACGAAGCGTTGCATGATCTCGGCTACCGATTCAATGCGCGTTATCCCCGCCACGCTCTTCCCCGCCTGCCAATAGTCCTCTCTGCCCTGCGCAGCGCTTAATGACCGCTTTAATTGCGCCCCGGCGCGCAAGCTCAGCCACGCACGCGCAAGATATTTGGTGCGCGGATACTGCAACAATCGGCGCAATAACGGACTGACATGTGTACCCACGCGCTCCACATACGGCGTGCGGATTACCGAAACGGGAATTCCGGTAATCCGTTCAGTCAATACGATATCCGATTCGCTCGCGCGCAAAATCGCCTGTTTATAATCATTATTCACACTGCACTCTACGCTGGCGATAAAACGCGTGCCCATTTGTACACCGGCGTAACCCATCTGTAGAGCCTCTGTAAAGGCGCGTTCATCCCCAATACCACCGGCGCATACCAGAGGCAGATTCAGCATCTGCAATTGTTCAAACAACGCCTTTGCCGAAAGCGTACCTGCGTGCCCACCGGCGCGATTATTTACCGCAACAATACCATTTGCCCCGCCGTCACGGCCTTTTTGCGCCCATTTCAGCGATGTGGCGTCGTGATACACAATGCCGCCAGCGGCATGTACGCGATCGACGACCCATCGAGGATTGCCCAATGACGTAATAAAAAATCGCACACCCTCATCGAGCGCGATGTCCACCCACATCTGCATACGCTTATAATATTTATTTGCTGATTTTTCAATTAATGCGTTCATTCCAATGGGATTCACCGTAATGCGGCGTATCTCGCGTAGGCCTTGCCTAAAATCAAGGCCATATACGTACGTCAAGGCCATAGGTTGTACCACACCTAGCCCCCCATTGGCGGACACTGCCGCAACCAGCGACGGATTGCTGCAGGGAAACATAGGCCCGCAAATAATGGGATATGCGATCCCAGCGTCTTGGGTAAAGCGTGTCGAATACAACATATATCGCCGTGGATCGGCCCTCTAAGATTGCAACCCCGATTTATGGAACCCTCTAAACTGAAAAATGTGCATTATAAAAACTCTCCCAGTCATTGCGCTTTTCCATACACTGCGGACCTTCGTGCCGACCATTGTCTACGAACGCATCACACTCGTATAAGGTGTATACCGATTCTGCGTCTAGGATTATT
>JAOUGF010000599.1 GCA_029857925.1 Gammaproteobacteria bacterium | reverse complement strand
CTACGACCTGCTCGCACTGTTTGACGGTTCCGAAGGCATGCTTGGCGTGATCGTCGAGGTGACGGTGAAATTATTGCCGACGCCGGAACGCGCGCAGGTCATACTCGCGGCGTTCGACGACGTGGTGAAGGCCGGTGAGGCGGTCGGCAACATCATCGCTGCGGGCATCATCCCCGCCGGGCTGGAGATGATGGACAAACTCGCAATCCAAGCCGCAGAGGCGTTCGTACACGCCGGTTATCCGACCGCCGCCGAGGCGATTTTATTGTGCGAGGTCGATGGCACCAACGAAGAAGTTTCGGATCACATCATGGCGGTGCGCGAGGTGTTGCAACGCAGCGGGGCCATTGAGATGCGTACCGCACGCGACGATCAAGAACGTGCGATATTTTGGAAAGGACGCAAGGCGGCGTTTCCGGCCGTAGGGCGTATCTCGCCCGACTATTATTGCATGGACGGCACGATTCCGCGCAAACACCTGCCCGAGGTGTTGCGGGGCATCGCGGATTTGTCACTACATTACGGCCTACGTGTGGCGAACGTGTTTCACGCCGGTGACGGCAATCTGCACCCGCTGATTTTGTACGATGCTAATGTGCCTGGCGAATTACAACGTACCGAGGAATTCGGCGGGAAAATCCTCGAATTGTGCGTCAAAGTAGGCGGCACCATCACCGGCGAACACGGCGTCGGCATGGAAAAGATCAATCAGATGTGCGTGCAATTTCAAAGCGCCGAGTTACAGCAATTTCATGCGCTCAAACACGCGTTCGACGCCAAGGGTTTGCTGAACCCCGGCAAAGCGGTGCCGACACTGCACCGTTGCGCGGAATTCGGTGCGATGCACGTGCACGGTGGCGCGTTGCCACACCCCGAATTGGAGCGATTTTAATGGATCGCGACCACAGCAATGATTTGATCGCGCGTGTGCAAGACGCGATGCAACGTCGCGCACCGTTGCAGATCATCGGCGGCGACAGCAAGGCATTTTACGGCCGCCCTGCGCAGGGCGAGCCGTTGCATGTCGGCGCGCATCGCGGCATTCTCAATTATGAACCGACCGAATTAGTGATTACCGCACGCGCCGGCACGCCGCTCGCCGACATTGAACGCCTACTCGCCGAACACGGACAAATGCTGCCCTGCGAGCCGCCGCGCTTCGGTGCGACCGCGACGCTAGGCGGCATGGTCGCCACCAATCTGTCCGGCCCGCGCCGCCCTTACGCCGGAGCGGTACGCGATGGGGTGTTGGGGGTGACATTAATCAACGGCGCGGGGGAACGTTTGCGCTTTGGCGGTGAGGTGATGAAAAACGTCGCTGGTTACGACGTATCGCGTCTACAATGCGGCGCGTTGGGCACGTTGGGTGTGCTATTGGATGTGTCACTGAAGGTGTTGCCGACACCCGCAACGGAGTTGACACTGCAGCGTGAATGCACTGCAGAGGGCGCGCTTGTGACGATGAATGAATGGGCGGGTCGTGCGTATCCACTCAGCGCCGCCGCTTTCGACGGGGATCAACTTTATATACGCTTCAGCGGTAGCGCCAGCGCGGTAAACGCCGCGCGCAAAAAATTCGGCGGCGATGAAGCCAGCGAGGGCAACGAATTCTGGTCTAAACTGCGCGAGCACCGTCACGGCTTTTTTTCCGGCGACGCGCCGTTGTGGCGGGTGTCGGTCGCACCCGCGTCACCGGTGTTGGCGTTGGCGGGTAAGAATTTTCTCGATTGGGGCGGTGCGCAACGCTGGTATCGCGGCGACATGACGGCCGACGATGTGCGACGCGTCGCGCGTACGGCGGGCGGCCACGCGCAATTGTTTCGCGGCGGCGATCGTACGTGTGCGTTTACTCCGCTCGGTGAAGGATTGATCGCGTTGCACCGCCGCGTGAAGCAGGCGATGGACCCGCACGGCATTTTTAATCCTGGGCGTTTATACGCGGAGCTATGAACCATGCAAACCACGCTCACGCCTGAAGCGTTGCAGACACCCGAGGGCCGCGAGGCCGACGCGATCCTGCGTCGCTGCGTACATTGCGGATTTTGCACCGCGACCTGCCCCACCTATCAATTACTGGGTGACGAATTGGACGGTCCGCGCGGGCGCATTTATTTAGTGAAACAATTATTGGAGGGCAGTGAGGTCACGCGCAAGACCCAAG
>JAOUGF010000061.1 GCA_029857925.1 Gammaproteobacteria bacterium | reverse complement strand
AACTATATTCGGCATAATTTCTTCATTTTCTAAGGACAAAGCATCAACTGAGTTTAAACGCGCGACAACAATGTACGTGCTCGCCATGCCCGCCTCAATCATGGCGGCACGATCCCGATTGTTGTCAACGATAATTGCTCTGAGATTCATATTTATCACTTTCTATGCGGCGTATAATGTACCTAATCAACAAATGTGCCACTTCCGCAACACGCGAATTCTACGGCATTTTCTCGATAATTTATTGAGATTCCGATGGGTGGGTAAATATAATTGCGCGAAAAATGTGCGTACACATTACTAAATGCACGAGATTGGGGCAGCGTTTGGCGGCATACTGCTTTTCAAACGCCGGAGTGGCCTTCCTCGATAAGGCAAGAATGTCTAAATTTCAGCCTGGGCTCATTGCGCTTAAAAATATTTGCTGGCCACTAAATATCAAAACGCGTGCGACAGACGCAGCGTAAACGTGCGTCCCAAGGTAGGTGTGCGTGTCACCGGTAAAAATGAATTCGGTTGAACGATATATCCATGTTGATCGAACACGTTGTCGATTCGACACAACAGGTTCCATGATTTATGACCCAATGCTACTGCTGCAAAAACGTCCATCCGCATGAAGTCGGGTACTTGGGTACGCGGTATATCGCCCACAGTGCCCAATGCCGATGATGTATACCGTCCCTCTAACCCTGCGTAATTTTTCGAAGAAAACAAAGGTACCGTCATCCCAGCCTTCAGTAACATCGCGGGGGCTGCCGACAGTTGCGCACCACTAGGCTCATTAATACCGCGTTGGGTGTTAAAAGACGTGTAATAACGCACGCCTTCTATATTGCGCATCGACCAATGACCTTCTAAGCCTACAACTTGTTGGTATCCATCCAAATTAACATATTCACTGCACGAAATTGCGGGGTCTGGACACAAGTTCGGATCCGGATAGCGCAATACAATGGCCTTTTCTAATCGCGTCAAATACGCGGATACGCCGCTACGTACGCCGCTGCTTCCATTGTGCTCAACAATAACTTCCAACGTGCGCACTACTTCGGGCAGCAACGAGGTATTCGCGATCTTGCTGGAATTGTCGTCATAAAAAATCTCATATTGCGTCGGAACCCTATAGGCCTCACCATATACCAATTTGGCGCTAGTACCCTGCGTCAAACGATGCACATAGGCGAGTCGTGGATTCAGTCGCCCGCGTACATTTGCTGTATAGCTTTGATAATAATCATAACGCGCGCCCACAGTCACACGCCCGCCACCAAATGCAAACTCATCCTGCGCATAGACCGCCGCTTGACCATAATTTTCTTTGATATCATGATCTACCAACCCATCCCCCCCTCCCACCTGGCGCCCTTGCACCATGCGTAGATCACTGCCCATAGACACGTGATGCAAATCGCTGACATACGTTTCGAGGCGTAATTCAGCGCCTAGCTGCCGCGTGAAGATATTGTCATACCACAAATTATTTGCGAAGGGATAATCACCATATTCCTTAAAGTCGTTGTAATAAGAACGTATCAACAGACTACCACCGCCAATTTTAATCATATCGCCAATTTCGACTGACAATGACCTATCATCATAGACTAGTTGGTCAGAATTAAATTCAGTTCCGTAATTTGCGGAAGGGTCAACCTTGCGGTTTCGCTCTATACGCCACTGCATCCAAATATCTTTGAATTGCAAACGAGCGAAGTGTCGATAGAGATTTTGTCCGTCATTGCCGCGCGACCATCCGTCTGCACCCGCAGTCACATGCTCTGGGAAAAAATAATCTATGCCTTTGCGATACTTTGCGCTTAAAGACGTAAAGAATTTGAACTCACCCCATCTCCTGCCCAAGGAAGCGAAACCTTGACTTTCGTTGTCCGATGATGCCCTCACTGATAGATGGGCGCCATTTACATCTTCGGCGTCTACTGTGACCAAATTAATAACACCAAGCGCGGCCCCAGATCCATACAATGAAGAACCTGGTCCGCGCACAAATTCCACGCGTTTGAGGGTTTCGATATCCAATAGATGAAAACAAGTACCACCGAATACCGGGTCATACACGGTCGGCATCCCGTTAATCAAAACCGCAAAACGCGAACAGATATCCCCCGGTTTTGCAAAGCCTCGAATGCCATACATCGGCCACGCAAGGTTAGATGCGTCGTGCACACCTGGCAACGCCATGATCACCTGATCTAGAGTAGTATACCCGTAGCGCGCAATATCCTCACGGGAAAGCAGTGAAACGCTCGCCGGTGTGTCCTCTAGGCTTTGGGCGTAGCGTGACGCGGCATAGACCTCGTTTTCTTGATCTAGCAACTGCAATAAATCGTCTTCCGCGTATGCGTGTGAAATTAGAAGGGGAAGACAAATGGTCAGTATCCCGGTGCGCAGCGTTTTCATTAGAGACCTTGCCACATTTTTAATACTAGAAAAATATTAAACCGATCGTGTTAGGCGTATCGACCGTCAAATCAAGAACTTTAGTCACGCAAGCGGCCAAAACACTAACACGGACAAACACATAGGTAAAGAACACCAATTAGACTGCCACCTCTGATTAGTCCACGGCCTCATTTTGATGTTTCAGGGCGTGTGTATAAAGGGTCAATATTCTATCCTGAATCGGTTTGCTTAGCGTGCGCTCCCCTTGCGCTAAAAGTTCTTCGTGCTGCAAAAACATCCGCAAATCATTTGGAGAGATACCTAGATTAACGGCCATTTGTTCATGCGTCACACTTGATTGAGTCAATTCATTCTCTAATGTGCGGCGTGCGTGACGTAATAATAATGCGTTGTCTATATTTGAGTCGGCATCCTTGGCAACCAGTAGCGGGGCCGACGCGCCCACTGGTTTGCCATTTATCTTCTCTACACGCGAAGTTTTTACCGCTTTAACTGATGGGCGCGCGGGCCGAGCATCGACACGAGGGGTCAACTCGATTTCCGCCAAAACCGGTAATTTACGCGCCAGATCCTCATTTACGGTTGCAGTCGAATTATACTGGTTCGTTGTGGTTTCTGAAGATCGCGGTAACTCAGGTCTACCAGTCATCGCTGCGCGCAGAACAGATATGCGATTGATGGCCAGTACCGCACCCAGCTGAAACAGCAGTAATGCAAAAACCTGCATGGCGACCACAATCATAGCGCGTTCTTCGGATTGTACAGAAGGGTTCACTGAACGCAGTTCCGCAAGGCGGGCGCGTCGATCGGTGAGTTCCGCTTGCGCACGTTGCGAAATTTCAACGGAATCCGCGCCGCGTGTGGCCGCATGTTGGTATTTACGTAAATCCGCGCGCAAGGTTTGATAGGTACGCGTCAACCCTGCGGGTACCGCCAGATTTTCCGCCTTCATGCGATTGATTTCTGCAACGGCGTGCGAGAGTTCTATCTGCGTTTGGCGTATTACTGCAGCCCAATCAGCACCGCCAGGCGCGACGGACATCCGTGACAAGACGGATTCACGCTGTGCAATTTCAGTTTCTAGCGCGCTAATATTCGCAAGTACTGCCGCATCGTTATGCATAGCACGCGCAGATTGATCTATGATGGGCGTTGCGACCCAATATATCGGCCCGGCTAACACCAATACCGAGGCCAATACACCCAACCCCCGTGTCAGCGGAGTGCGTTGATACCATAGCCAGAGGCCCATCGCATCCAGCAATAGCGAAAAGCCCACCCCTGTAAGCCCCACCTGCGCCACCCAAAATTGGATGGAATGCCATTGCAGCAGAACGATGGCCCCACACAATACGATGACCGCTGCGGCTATCGCACCCATATCATCCCTTGCCCTGATTGCGTAGGGCCTAGTGTACCGCAAGATGTGTTTTGATTGTAACTGTAAGGAAAGGAGTACCTCGCTGCGGATTAAACCTTTTTCAACAGCTTAATATGCCGCCACACGTACCACACTACCGCGATCACGATTATCGCGCCGATAACGGCATCGAACCGATGAAAATACACCCCTAGGGTATTCCACCGTTCGCCAAGCTGAAACCCGATCCAGGCCAATATCCAACACCAAATGTACGACCCTATAAACGTGTAGACAATAAACCGCCACATCGGCATACGCGCGATGCCCGCCGGAAACGCGATAAAGGTGCGGATGACGGGTAACAGACGACCGATAAATAACGTGATGTCACCATGGCGCTGAAACCAGCGGTCGGCAAGATCAAGGTCATGGTGACTTATGAGTACATAGCGACCATATTTTTCTACCAAGGGTCGGCCGCCCCAAAGCCCCACATAATAAGCAACTATAGAGCCCAGCACGCAGCCAAGGGCGCCTGCGGCGGCCACCGCGTGGATATTGAATTCACCGGTATAGACTAGGTACCCGGAAAACGGCATGATGATTTCGGAGGGCAGCGGAATACATGCGCTCTCGATGGCCATCAACAACACGATCCCCCCATAACCCAGCGTCGAAATTGTCGCAATAATGTAGCTTGCTAAAAATAATATAATTTTTTCTATCATAACATTCCGCTATATTTTCCAAATAAAAAGGGCGGTTAACCGCCCTTTTTACGCCTTGTTGGCTATACAATTATTTAGTTACGAAGGCCTGGTCACGTGCCTCGATATCTGAGATGGCCATGTGACCGCGACTGTCTGTAGACAACACGAATTTGACTTGCTGCCCAACCTTCACTTCCTTCAGCATGGCAGGGTCTGCGACGGGGAAATCCATTGTCATCGCATCCATTCCCAGGCCTTTTATCGCACCATGGGAAATATTCAGCGTGCGCTTTTCAACATTGACGGCATTGACCGTTCCCTGTGCCTCGTATTCGGCCGCCAACACGTTTCCAGCCAACACGAAAACCGCACACACCACGCCTAACATTTTGTTCATAGCAAACTCCCCATTTGAGCGCACAAATAGTTGGCACCATAACCCTAGAGGATGAATTATAGATTAAAACCCTTGCATGTGGCTAGATCAAAGGACAAGTTCTTTGGACGGAAGATGCATCCAAGGCGTCGCCTCCGTCAACACAAATGTTTTAAACGCCTGCGCCACCGCTGAGAGGCGTTTGCCTTTGCGGTGTACCACATACCAGTGGCGCAAAATAGGGAAATCCTCGACGTCCAATACCGCCAAGCGCCCCGCGGCCAATTCCAGCTCCAACGTATGTATAGAAACAATACCTAATCCCAAGCCCGCCTGTACCGCCTGCTTGATCGCCTCATTGCTGGTCATTTCCATAGACACCTTCAACGCGACACCGCGCTCGGCAAAAAACCGCTCCATCGCGCCACGCGTACCCGAACCTTCCTCCCGCAATACAAAGGGGGCAGACGTTAAATCTTGTAGGCTGATTGTTGTACGCCCCACTAGCGGATGATCCACCGGCGCGATCACCACCAAGGGATTTTCCATGAACGGCTCGGCAACCAAGTCCAATCCTTCCGGCGGCCGACCCATAATGACGAGATCTTTAGTATTGGCATCAAGCTGCTCTAATAGCATTTGCCGATTCGTCACTTCTAGTCGATAGGTCAGGAGTTCAAAACGCTTTGAAAACACCGCCAAAAGACGTGTCGCAAACGAGTTCGCAGTACTTGCGACCGCAATGTCCAAGCGCCCCCTGCGGGACCCTTTCAACTCGTCCACCACTTCTTGAAACTCGTTCAACGATGCGGACACCTGACGGCTGTACTGATATAATTCCTTGCCAGCTTGGGTCAGAAAAATCTTTTTGCCTAACTGTTCAAACAGCGGCAAACCCACCTGTTCTTCTAATTGCTTGATTTGCATAGAAACTGCGGGCTGCGTCAGAAAAAGCTCTTCCGCCGCGCGCGTAAAACTTTGATGTCTTGCCACGGATTCAAACACCCGTAATTGACGAAAGGTTAGGTTCATAGCCATACGCGCATCATATCATAAGTAATTTATTATGGTAATAATTATAATTATTTAGTTTACTTTATACATAAACCCCGTAGACTTTACTTGACCCGGAACAACGGGGCAGATTTAAACGCACAGGGGCCGACCGGCCCAGGCGCATGGTTCACCACTACGGAGGAAACGCAATGTCTGCCAAGACTTATAACGCTGGCGTGAAAGAGTACCGCCAGACCTATTGGATGCCGAACTACACCCCGCTCGACACCGACATCCTGGCCTGTTTCAAAATCACCCCGCAAGCGGGTGTGGATCGTGAAGAAGTAGCCGCTGCCGTGGCTGCCGAATCCTCCACCGGCACCTGGACTACGGTGTGGACCGACCTGTTAACCGACCTGGACTACTACAAGGGCCGCGCCTATCACATCGAAGACGTGCCCGGCGACGACACCTGCTTCTACGCATTCGTGGCCTACCCTATCGACCTGTTCGAAGAGGGTTCCATGGTCAACGTGCTGACCTCCCTGGTCGGTAACGTGTTCGGCTTCAAGGCCCTGCGCGCCCTGCGTCTGGAAGACGTGCGTTTTCCGATCGCCTACGTGAAGACCTGCGGCGGTCCGCCCCAAGGTATTCAGGTCGAGCGCGACATCATGAACAAATACGGCCGTCCGTTGTTGGGTTGCACCATCAAGCCCAAACTCGGTTTGTCCGCGAAGAACTACGGCCGCGCCGTTTATGAGTGTCTGCGCGGCGGTCTGGACTTCACCAAAGACGACGAAAACGTCAACAGCCAACCGTTCATGCGCTGGCGTGACCGTTTCACCTTCGTTCAGGAAGCCACCGAAAAAGCGCAGCGCGAAACCGGCGAACGCAAGGGTCACTACCTGAACGTCACCGCCCCGACACCGGAAGAAATGTACAAGCGTGCAGAGTACGCCAAAGAAATCGGCGCACCGATCATTATGCACGACTACCTGACCGGCGGTCTGACTGCCAACACGGGTCTGGCCAACTGGTGCCGCAACAACGGTATGTTGTTGCACATCCACCGCGCCATGCACGCCGTGCTCGACCGTAACCCGCACCACGGTATTCACTTCCGCGTGTTGACCAAGGTGTTGCGTCTGTCCGGTGGTGACCACCTGCACTCCGGCACCGTCGTCGGCAAGCTGGAAGGCGACCGCAATGCGACCTTGGGCTGGATCGACATCATGCGCGACAGCTTCATTAAGGAAGACCGTTCGCGCGGCATTTTCTTTGATCAAGACTTCGGTTCCATGCCGGGCGTGTTGCCCGTGGCCTCGGGCGGTATCCATGTGTGGCACATGCCGGCGTTGGTCACCATCTTCGGCGACGACTCCGTCCTGCAATTCGGTGGTGGTACGCTGGGCCATCCGTGGGGCAATGCCGCTGGCGCCGCCGCCAATCGCGTTGCGTTGGAAGCCTGCGTCGAAGCCCGCAATCGTGGCGTACAAGTCGAGAAGGAAGGCAAAGCCATCCTGGGCGACGCCGCCAAGAACAGCCCCGAACTGAAGATTGCCATGGAAACATGGAAAGAAATCAAGTTCGAGTTCGACACCGTGGACAAACTTGACGTGGCGCACAAATAATCTGGGATCGCCCCGCCGCAGCGCGGCGGGGTTGCCCGATGTGACCCGAACACTTATCGAGAGGAACTGAAATGAGCGCAATGCAAGATTACAAATCGCGTCTGAGTGACCCGTCCAGCCGCAAATTCGAAACTTTTTCTTATCTGCCGGCGATGACCACCGAGCAGATCAAAAAGCAGGTCGAATACATTGTGAAGAAGGGTTGGAACCCGGCCATCGAACACATCGAACCGGAACACCTGATGGACAATTATTGGTACATGTGGAAGCTGCCGATGTTCGGCGAAACCGACGTGACCAAGATATTGGCCGAGGCCGAAGCCTGCCATAAGTCGAACCCGAACAACCATGTGCGTTTGATCGGTTACGATAACTTTGCGCAGAGCCAAGGCGCTGCCATGGTGATCTACCGCGGCAAGACCGTTTAATACGCGGCACGGGCGTTACCTTAGAGCCCCTGTTGCCGCCTGGCAATGGGGGCTTTTTATTTTGGAGTCCACATGACTGAGATCATTCAGCAATATCGAATAGAAAAACAACCCTATTACCGCCCTGTCGTTGACGAGGTGGAAATGTATGAAGCCGCCTATTCCGTGCGCATGCCGATGATGCTGAAAGGCCCCACTGGTTGCGGCAAGACTCGCTTTGTCGAATACATGGCATGGAAACTTAAAAAGCCCTTGATCACGGTGGCCTGTAATGAAGACATGACGGCTTCCGATCTGGTCGGCCGCTTTTTGCTCGATGCCAACGGCACGCGTTGGCAAGATGGCCCGCTCGCGCTGGCGGCGCGTTACGGCGCCATTTGCTACCTCGACGAGGTAGTCGAGGCGCGCCAAGATACCACCGTGGTCATCCATCCGCTGACCGACAACCGACGCGTGTTACCGCTGGAAAAAAAGGGCGAACTGATTCAGGCGCACCCGGATTTCCAATTGGTGATCTCGTACAATCCGGGCTATCAATCCTTGATGAAGGATTTGAAGCAATCGACCAAGCAGCGTTTCGGCGCGCTGGATTTCAACTATCCTGAGCACGCGATCGAATGCGAAATCGTCGCACACGAAACCGGCGTCTCCAGCGACGTTGCCGACAAGCTGGTGTCAATTGCCGAACGCGCGCGCAACCTTAAGGGCCACGGCCTGGACGAAGGCATCTCGACGCGTATGTTGGTGTACGCAGGCAATTTGATCGCGAAGAAGGTCGATCCGAAAAACGCCTGCCGTGTCGCATTGGTACGTCCGATCACCGACGATCCGGACATGCGTGACGCGTTGGACGCGGCAGTGACGACGTTCTTTTAATGCTGATGGTAGATTGGACTGAGAGATTTTTGCGCAGCAAAGCGATGACACGAGTGAATAATTGCGTGGAAATTTTTGCGACCTTGCCGCCTCTCCCCCACCCCTCTCCCGCGA
>JAOUGF010000598.1 GCA_029857925.1 Gammaproteobacteria bacterium | reverse complement strand
TCCAAACCCGTGTACGTGATCGGCTCCAAAAACATCAACGCCAGCTCCTCGTGCATTTCCTCGCGTGAGTAGCCGAGGTATCCGCCTAGGTGAGTCATCCACAACCAGTACAGGCGGTTTTGCGCTAGGCTGCGTTTGGGCACGTAAAAATCCACAACTACACGCCACGGCTTATTCAATGGCAAGTGTTGCAACTCGTTCGCCACGGCGTGGCGATCTTGTTCTGTGCGTATTATTCTTGTGCGGGCAGTTGTCATACTCGCGCAATCTCGCCCGCATCTATCCACCGCTCAAACGTCCTGCGTAACATTCCAAACCGTGCCGCTCCGCCGCTGTCGTAATGTACCCGTGTATCACTCACGCCTGTGATTTTCATTTCGTAACGTTGCTCCGGCGCGGTTGGGTGCCAATGCGATCCTACTGTGATGTCGTGCTTTGGTTTGTAGTTCTTCGACATTGCAGTTATGCGCCGGGCAGGTCGTCAAACGTATTCAACATACCAAGTACAGCGGTTTCGCTTTTATATCCAACAAGTTTTTGCAGTTTTGCATAGGCCGTGCGCCAAGCGTCATCGTTATAAAAACCGCATCCACATGCGTTGTCTGCTTCAAACATTTCCAATGCGACTTTTCGCAACTTTTCGTAATCTTTTGCAGGTTCAAATTTCATGGTTTCGGATTCCTTTTTAATGTCACCGCTTCGCGCAATAACCTTATCCCCTCTTGCGCCGCCTCTGGCGTCATCACCGTCGTTTTCTCGGGCAACGCCTTTGGAATGGGTGCGTCAAGTTGCTCACCTTCCATAACACGTCTACACGCGATCTCGTAGGCTCGCTCAAACAGTTGACACAAACGCGAGTCGGTCAGATTTTTAAAATCATAACGTCCTACTGCCAACATTGCGTGATACACCGCCGGGTGAGTCCATGCGTGATCGTTAATCGCGCAACCGCGTATCGCCTCACGATATGCTGTTTCAAAATTCGGCAATCCAAAATCCTGCGGCGTTGGTTTGCACATCGCAATAAATTCCGGTAACGACGGTGGCCACGCTTCCGCGCCGCGCACACATTTGGTCAGGCCGTGTGCAATATGTTTGCGTGTCAGTCCGCGCAATCCGGCGCGCCAAGTGCCATCATCGGCATCGCCATAGGACGATACCCACTTGTGGCCGTAGATTTTCGCCATACGCTCCCAAAGATCCTCGATATCGTCATCCGGCGGCAAATTCCCCGTCGATAACGGTTTGCTTTGCATCGAGTTCGCGTTTTCGTCGCCGTTCAGAGTTTGCCCTGGCGACGCGTGCGGGTGCTGAATTGTCAGTAAATTGCCGATGTGTTTCATGTTTCCCATTGCCGTTACCCGATTTTTCCCATGTGATGATTGCCGCTTTCCAGTCCTTCATCGGATTTCTCCCGACCTTCCACCCGTTCGACGTGTAGTGGGCATAAAACTTTTCAGGGTCTACATCGTTTCCGCGTTCGTGGCAGTAGGTTCGGATTTCGTCAATCGTTGGTTTTGTAAACGGTGGGCGTTTGGCGCGAAGCGACAAATCACTTGTACTTATCTCTTTATCTGTATCTGTATCTGTATCTGTATCTGGAGTTTGATCGCGTTCGGTTGCGTTCGGTTGCGTTTGTTTTACTTCTTTTTGGGCTTTCCGCCACCGTTTTGCGCGTTCCGCCGACCCATCTTCGCGCTCCACTTGTCTTTTTGACCACCCACTAACCTTATCTCCATCCAAAACGCGCCCCTGCATCGCGGAAAGAATCAAATCAATTTGCTCAGTATCAAGATCGAGCGCGCTTGCTAAATCTTCGCTACATACGTTTTGCGTTCGTCCGCGTTCGGTTGCGTTCGACGCGATTACAAGCAGATGAATGTAAACTGCAAGCACAGCGGAAATAGGCTGCTTTGACACGCGCGCAATCGTTCGCCATTTAGGATCGTTCGGCATGTCATGCCACAGTCGAAGCCACGAATTAGCCATTACCCTACCTCAAATCAAAAATAAATGCCGCGTGACACAACCGGCCGCGACTACGGTCTGGTCCGCCGGGAGGGACGGCTCCACTGTGTCTGTGGTTTGGGAGATGTTAATCACGAATCTTCTCCGCACACGTCTCACACAACGTACACCCCGGCACCTCAATCTGCCGTTTCGACG
>JAOUGF010000060.1 GCA_029857925.1 Gammaproteobacteria bacterium | reverse complement strand
TAGTCCGTGGTGCAGTTGAATCGCAAGTCCGTGGTGGTGTTAGCACTGGTCGTGCTTTTATTGGTCGCAGGGGCATTTTGGTTGGGCATGCGACAATCGAGTAAAGTGAGTTCTGCTGCGCCTCCGAATACGTCTACACTGCCCGCCGGTCATCCCGAAGCGGCGGCGAATGCGCGGTTTTCTCACTTTCGCGTGGGGAATCGCAATGTAAAGGCCATGTACGCCGATGGCGATCAGGTGTGGATAGGCACGTCGGGTGGCGTCATTCGCTATAACATCGGCAGTGAGGATTACAAGCTCTATAACGTCGAGAGCCGCAGCCTGCTGTCCAACGGCGTGTTTCACCTCAATAAATTGGATGAACAGCTATTGGTCGGCACCTACGGCGGTGGTTTGTCGATTTTTGATATCGCGCATAATGCGTGGAAGAATATCAACATCCCCGACGGCCTCGCGGATCAATTCGTGTATGACAGTAAACGCGCGCCGAATGGCGATGTATGGATCGCAACTTGGTCAGGTGTGAATCGTGTGGCCGGTGCGCGCTTTGCGGATCCCAAGGCGTGGACGACGTACAACGTTGCGAACACGCGCGGGGGCTTGCCGAATGATTGGGTATACGCACTGGATATCGCTGCGGATGGCAGCTTGTGGTTTGCGACCGAGGGCGGATTGGCACGTTTGCAGAACGGGGTATGGACTCATTGGCAACACGAGCAGGGGTTAGGTGCAGATTATGAGGCCGTCAAGGATGATATTCGTTTTAACGCCGATCCCGCGCAGGTGTCGCGCCATCATGCGCAGCAGAAGGCCGATCAAGGGCTAGGCAATGTCAAAGTCGCGTTTAATCCCAATTATGTGGTTGCGCTGAAAGTGGATGCGCAAGGCGTGGTATGGTGCGGCACCTGGGGGGGCGGATTGGCGCGATTTGATGGCGAGCAATTTCGCAATTACACGACCAAAGACGGCCTCCCTTCCAATCATGTCTTCAGCCTTTTTATAGGTAAAAATCAGCGCTTATGGATAGGTACCAGCCACGGACTCGCCCATTTTCGCGCAGGCGGCAACGGGTTTGAGGTGTTACGCACGGCGGACGGTTTGTTTGCCGATAACGTGTTTTCGATGTCTACCGCGCAAGATGGCAGCTTGTGGGTAGGGAGCTTTGGGGGTGTAGCCAAGCTCACAGGGTTGTAGCCGCGCTCAAGACGGGCTGTGCGGCGGTCGATAACCGGGCATCGGGGGGGCGCCGCTTTGGCGCACTTGCTTAGTGCTACATCGATTCGAGGCCGCGTGTGAACCAGCTAGTAGGTCGGCTCAGTTTAATTGATTTCATTAAAAAACAAAGACTTTCCGCTATCTGGGCATGGTGGGGGGTGTTGTTGGGTTTGGCCTTGGTATTCGCCGATATCCTGGTAGATTCGACTGGCATCTATTTCGGCGAGCATAATACCCGTCTATTTTTCAAGATATTCGCAGAAGAAATCTATGCGCCAGGGCCACGCGAGGTTTGGATACGTGTGCTGATGCTGGGCTTA
Source organism: Gammaproteobacteria bacterium (assembly GCA_029857925.1). Classification (GTDB taxonomy): domain Bacteria; phylum Pseudomonadota; class Gammaproteobacteria; order S012-40; family S012-40; genus CAKKRP01. The sequence continues at coordinate 7,398 of JAOUGF010000060.1, read as the reverse complement.
TCCCTGTCCTTTATGCTGGCGATAGGTCGCGAACGCAATGCCGCCGGTGCACGCATGGCGTTTCTCGCACTGCATGACCCGCTCACAGAATTACCCAACCGCATGCAATTTATGCAGCGCCTCTATCAGGAGGCGTCGTATGCCAATCGTCACCACGGCCATTTAGCCGTTTTGCAATTGGGTCTCGATCATTTTAAAGCGATTAATGACAATCTGGGTCATTTAGGCGGCGATAGATTACTCGTCGATGCGGCGCGGCGCATACGATCGGTGGTGCGCGAAGAAGACTATGTCGCACGTTTAGGCAGCGATCATTTTGCGATCGTGGTGCGTTCCGCGCAAAATACGCAACAAGTGACCGTGATCGCGCGGAACTTACTTACGGCGCTTGCGGCGCCGTTTAGCGTCGAAGATAAGGAGATCACCGCAACCGCGAGTATCGGTATTGCGATGTTTCCGGACGATGCCAACGACGCGGAAAAGCTGATGTATCGCGCCGATATCGCGATGTATCAAGCCAAAAAAACCGGCCGCAATAACATGCATTTTTATTCGGCGACTCTCGATAAGAATATTTCCAAACGCTTGCAGCTTGAGGCCGATCTGCGCCACGCGATAGATAAGAACGAATTGACGCTGCATTACCAACCGATTGTGAATCCATTGACCGGCCGCGTGCGTCTGTTTGAGGCCTTGTTACGTTGGCGCGACAGCACCGGCGCGACGATCATGCCCGCGGAATTTATACCGATTGCCGAAGAAAGCGGCCTCATCCTGCCGATCGGCGAGTGGGTGTTGCGCCAGGCCTGCCGTGACATGCGGCGGTGGTACGACGCGGGAATACGCGATTTGGCGGTGGCGGTAAACGTGTCCAGTCAGCAATTACGCAGGCCGGGGTTGGTGAATCAAGTGAAATCCATCTTGGCAGAGGCCGGGGTGCCTTCATCGTGCTTGGAGTTGGAAATCACCGAGGGCACGTTGGTGGAAAACCTTGAAATATGCATGATGTCGATGATGGAATTGCGTGACCACGGTGTGCGTTTTGCGATCGACGATTTCGGTACGGGTTATTCGTGTATGAACTATTTGGCTAGACTGCCGGTGGATAAGTTGAAAATAGATCGTAGCTTTTTGGCGGACATAGAACCCGGCTCCAGCAATGAAACGATCATTAAGGCGATCATCGCATTGGCGCATCAATTGCGCATCGCAGTGGTCGCAGAAGGGGTGGAGACGGAAGACCAACTCAACTTCTTATTGGAAAACGGTTGCGACGCGATCCAGGGTTATTACTATAGTCGTCCGGTACCTATCGAGACGACATTTAAACTTGTAAACGAAATCCTGCCGTTGAAACGCCCGATCAATTGAGCGTTGGCGAATCATTGCTCAATTGTTGGCGCCACACTACCGCGTTTTCTGTAAATATCAGCACACCTTCTAGCGTTTTATCTGGCCAGCATTGCGCTACGCCGTTCGCGTAACGTTGTAGTTGGTCGGCGTGTGCGGCGGCCGCGTCCGTAATATTCTGTTCTGTCACGCCGCGATCGGACTTATAGTCAATAATCTGAATATGATCACCACGAATTGCCAAACAATCTACCACACCGTACTCTAAAATATTGTCTTTGTAATAAGTGAGCGGTAATTCGTGAAAGACCTGTGTGTCCCCGGAAGGAAAGAAAATTTCCTTGAACAGCGGAACAGATCGCAATCGTGTGACCTCGTTGACGCTTTGCACAAGCAATGGGTCGTCCTCCGGTAGCTGCATTTCCATAGCAACTTGGCGGGTCGCAAGCGTAGACGTCAATCCCCTGCCTAGGAGTTCCAAAAAACGATGAATACACGCCCCGCGGTACTGCGCGGCCGAGGATTCCACGCGCGCACTGCGAGTGTCAGAAGTGTGCGGCGCCAGGTTACACAATGCCTCCGGGACGGGGGCAATAGCAGCGACATCACTCGCGGAATTCACGCGGGTGTCGGGCGTGCCATTGCGAGCGCTCCACACCTGCGTGTGATCTTCCCATGGCAATGCGGAGGCGATCATTTGGAACCAGGATGTCGCCATGTCTTTCATTTTCGGTACGATGCCGGTCACGACGAGTTGATGCCGCGCGCGGGTGAGTGCAACATATAGTAGATTCGCTTCTTCTCTCGATTGCGCTTGCGAGTGTTCCGCGATGAGTTGACGATGGAACGGATCGATGTCCTGTTGTTTGAGGGCGATGCCGACATAATCAGGTCGTTCATTTCCTGAGGGCCAGCGTACCAAGGTACGATAGGTGCGGTCTTTGCCGCTACCGGATGCGGCGTCCACCAAATACACTAACGGCGCTTCCAGGCCTTTTGCGCTATGAATAGTGAGCATGCGCACGCTGGGTACGCCGCTGTAAGGGGCGGCGATATCGGGTGCGCCTTCGTCTTGCTCACGCAGGTCTTGCAGCTCGTGCAAAAAGCGTCCTAGACTGGGATAGCGACCGCTGTCGGTGGCCAACGCAAGTGCGAGGATTTGTAACAGATTACCACGCACCCGGCCGCGTAAATGCGCGGGATAGGCCGCCTCATAGCGCGCCAAGATATCGCCTTCGCAATAAATTTTGTCGAGCAGATCATGCACCGGTAACAGACTAGACGCTGCATGCCATTGCGCCAAAAGCGTCACCGCGCGTTTGAGTGTGATATGCGCCTCTGCGTGTAACGCAAGCGCCTCCAGGCGAGCGTGCCAATATGCACCCGACTGCTGTGCGGCGAGTGCGATCAAGTCGTCGTCGCTGAACGAAAAAATAGGTGAGCGCAGCACATTGACCAGCGCGAGATTATCGTAGGGTATCGCAAGGGTGGTGAGCAATGCGACGATATCCTGCGCCTCTTGCGTGTCCAGCAAGGTGCCGCGTTCTATGCCCAAATACGGGATATGATGATCGCGCAACGCGCGCTCGTAGGCCTCTGCATGGGTGCGTGACCGCATTAAAATCATCACATCACTGTAGTCCAGTGTACGGTGAGGTGTGACGGCGATGGATTGCGCCAATACGTTTTGAATATGTTGGGCCACGCGACAACCGTCCGCGTAATGGCGGTCATCCGTCTCTATTACACGTGGAGACCGTAGCGGGTTGCGCCATGCCGCGAGGGCGGGAGGTGTTTCTACAGGTAATGGCAGCAATGGCCATACCTCGACATTGCCCCAGGCGTGGCTCTGATGGGTCGAATGCGGCACAAAATCGGGCATCGCGTGGTGCAGGGTAGAGTGCGTAAACACATGGTTCACCAAGTCGATGATTGCCGGTGCGGAGCGGCGCGATTTATCCATCGGGAAACGCATACCTTGCAGGTGCGCGTCCAACCACTCGCCTGCGGTGGCGAGCAGGCCCGCGTCGGCGCGGCGAAAGCGATAAATAGATTGTTTCGCGTCACCTACGATGAAGGCGCTGCGCAGGCGTTCGTCTGTGTTGGCGAATTCCTGCAGAATGGGTAGTAGGAGGCGCCATTGTGTCGGATTCGTGTCTTGGAATTCATCCACCAATAAATGATCGATACGCTGATCGAGTTTATATTGAACCCACTGCGCGTTGTCGCCGTGGTTCAGTAATTGATACGCCTTCCATTCCAGATCCGCGAAATCCAACAACCGTTGTTCACGCTTGATTTCTTGGTAAAAAGCGATCAAACGGGCGCCGACATGGTAAATATGCGAATTTAACGTATAGGCGCGACGTGTTTTTAAATCGTCGGCAACCCTCATCAGTGCGCTACATAAATCCGTATGCAGGCGCAAGAATTCGTCCTCCCCGTCATCGCCTAGGCTTTTGCGTTGCGCCTTGGAGGATTTACGCGCGCGGGGCTCGCCGTCGTTGTTCAAAAATACGCCGCGTACCTCGGAAAACCAGGCCTGGTCCTGCGCGGTGTCGAGGAGGGCCTGCGTCAAACGTTGTGCGAATTTGTGGTTGGTGTCGGTGTTATGCATACCCAACAGTTGGCCAAAACGCTGCAGATTGCCAGTGTTTGCATGCGCGAATGCAACGATGGGATCAATGCTGAGATCCAAATTGAGTAACTCGAGTAGGCGTGTTCGCGCGAATTCAACCGGTTTTTCAGCAAGTTCCGTGTATGCCCACCAATCGGCGCGTTGATTCAGAAATTGATCGAGTGCCACGCGCGTGCTGTGTATGCTGTTGGTGTAATTAAAGAGCACCTCTAGTGCGTTTGCAACATCGCTTTGCGGGTTGTTAGCGGCCTCGTGATACAACGCATCCCATGCTGCGGCGCGCAACGGTGCGGTGTTTTCCAACAGTGTAAAGCCGGGGGGCACGTCCGCATCCAACGGAAAGCGCCGCAACAAATCCTGGCAAAACGCGTGAAACGTCGTGGCCTGCACGCGGGCGGGTTTACGCAGTAGTTTTTCATATAATGCGCGTGCGCGCGACACATACGGTTCGTTTGCGGAAACGTCGATATGGGTGAGCGCTGTGGATAGCGCCTCGTCGGACAGCGTCGCCCACGTGTGCAGGCGTTCCATCAAGCGCTGATATATCTCGGTGGCGGCCTTACGCGTAAACGTGATTGCCAATATCGCGTCGGGGCGCACCTCTTCCAACAACAGGCGCGCGATACGCGTGACCAACAAATAGGTTTTGCCGACGCCTGCCGAAGCGGTGACGGTGACGTGGTGGTGGGGTGATATGGCGGTGTTGAGGTCGTTCATGGGCCTCTACAATATTGAGTTCGAGTGCGTGGATAGGTTTGGAGTATGACATAGTCAATTTGCCACATTAGCATAGCATTGGCGGTGGCGTTACCACAATGGACGGGAACATCGGCGTCGGAATTCTTGGCATAGGCGAAAATTTTACATTTAGAATTAGTCTTCATGGTATTCAATTTAAATTGTCGTACTGTCTCCATAAGGTGACACTAGGTGTTGGCAAAACAATAATTATTAAAAAATACCAAAAAGTTATTCGTGCAGAAGTGTGTATTTGTTGCAAAATAACGCAAGTTTATGTTTGGTGTTGGTGTTTTTTCGAAGTTTTTCCTGTCGGATTGTATGAACATTTTTCGTTTGTATCTGTTTATTATTGACGACAATGCATAATTAATTTGTGTTTTTTAATTGCAGAAAGCCGAATACAATCGGGCGTTCTATTTGTTTCAAAGAAGAGGGGATTAAAATGACAACCCGAAAAACAGTTTTAGGGTGGATGTTAACAGTACTAAGCGTGATGTTGGTAGGCTGCGGGACAGCGGCGTGAGACGCCTCCACTCAGGACAACTACGCACTGCACGGTGTGATTAAGGGACTGGACGGTGTGGGCTTGGTGCTTACCAACGCCATCAACGGCAATGTCAAGGACACTTTGACGTTTGATGCGCCCAGTATCCTGATTGGCGGCGATGTACAAGATATCCCATTTACGTTTACCTCACCGATCGTAAACGGAAACACCTATTCAGTCGCGGTGGGCAAACAACCCAGTGAACGTTTTCAAACCAGTGTTGTGCAGCAGGGCAGCGGACAAGTCGTCAATAGCGACGTGAAAAATATAGAAGTCATTTGTACAACACGGAAATTTCCAGTCAGTGGCACTATTAAAGGCTTGTCGGCTGGCACCAACATCAGTGTGCGCAACAGCAACAACGAGGTTGTCACCGCTTCGTCAGATGGTGATTTCACGTTTCCGAGTGAAATGGCCAGTGGTGACGCGTACCTCGCGAGTGTGACGGTGGATGCCGCTGCGGCGGCATCGCAAAAGTGTGCGGTGAGTAATAATCGCGGTACCGTGCGAGATGTACCGGTGACGGGCCTGGTCGTGACCTGCGCCACCTCCTGGTACCAATTGAGGACCCAGGTTGTTGGGCTAAAAAGTAACAACGTATTGTTGCGCAGCGATGTCGCGGGGGATTTATTGGTGGAGGGTAACGGAGCCCCGGATGTGGTGATAGATACCCATTTTGTGGCGCCGGTACCCAACCAAGCGGGTTTTACGGTCGCGGTGAAGGCACACCCCACCGATCCTTATCAAGAATGTACGTTTCCCGCGACTCCTGTCGCTACGACGTCGATGAAGGGAACCGTCATCGGCGCCGACGTTACATTAAACGTAAATTGCGCCGATAAACCCTTTTTCATCAAAGGCGTTGTGAACGGTTTGACAGGCAACGGATTGCGCTTGCGCAACAACGGTGGTGATTTATTGGTGATCAATATGCCTGTCGACAATCCATCAGGTGCGGCGGTACCGTTTGCTTTCGCCAGCCCGCTTACAAGCAACGCGACCTACAATGTAACGATAGACACCCAACCCAATTCGGGTCAGACGTGCAGCGTCAGCGCTGGCACGGGCACGGTGATCAATCATGATGTCGCGGTGGTGGTGAATTGCTCAGCGAATAGTTATACGATAGGCGGCACACTTTCAGGCCTGTCGCCCGCGGGCACCGGACTGGTACTAAAAAACGGCGCCAATACGCTGACCCTCAATACAAACGGGTTGTTTAGTTTTTTTGCCCCTGTCGGTACAGGCGCCGCGTTTGATGTCGTTGTCGACACAGCACCACGTAATCCTAGTCAAACGTGCGTCGTATCCAACGGCAAAGGTGTCATGGGTAGCAGCAATATCAGCAATATAAACGTCAACTGTACGATAAACAGCTTTTCAGTGGGCGGTACGATTACCGGCTTGCTGCCGGGCGCGCAATTAACATTGCAGAACAATGGCGATGACGACCTGTTGGTGAATGCGAATGGGGCGTTTAGATTTGCATCCGATATTGTTAGTGGCGAAGCGTACAATGTGACGGTGTTGAATCAACCGGGCAATCAATTGTGCGCGGTCAGCAAGGCCAGCGGCAATGTCGGCAACGGGCGCGTTAGCAATGTAGAGATTAATTGCATCACCAGCTACACACTGGGCGGAACGGTGAGCGGATTGTTAGCCAATCGCAGTATTACGCTACAAGATACACGTGGAGGGAATGTGACGGTCATCGGGCCGTCAGCAACATTCAAACTGTCTAGCATGTATTTTTCCGGAAATAGTTACAACGTATCGGTGCTGACGCAACCGCGAGGCGAGACCTGCACGGTGAGCGGGGGCAACGGCGTGATGGGCAGCGCCAACGTGACCGCGATCGCCGTCAATTGCACACCTAACAGTTATTTGGTGCAAGGTACGGTCACCGGGCTCATCGGCTCGGGTTTGATGATCAGAAACAACACTGCGGCGGTGACGTTGAACGCGGACAACAGTTTTTCATTCAACGTGGCCAGTGGTACGACTTATGATTTTAGCGTTGATGCCACTGCGACGAATCCGGCGCAGATGTGTTCATTCACAAGTAACAATAACAAAGGTGAGGTAGTTGACGCAGATGTCACGATTTCTGTCGGCTGTCAGG
>JAOUGF010000596.1 GCA_029857925.1 Gammaproteobacteria bacterium | reverse complement strand
TGGCGCAACACAATGCGCCGTCCACGCACTTTACCCCCATCCATACCCCACGCCATATTCTTGATTTCGGCAGACTGTGGCGTAGCGCGCTCACCCATTGGGTGAACATTACAATCGCGATAATAACATTATTACAATGGCGGTTATATTGCCCGTGGCGGTCAACTGTTGTTTCTAGGTTCAATCGGCCCCCCTTAAGGCGAACACGTTGGGCTTGACAGTCGGACGATAATGGGATAAAAATCCCATTATGACAACTGGAAAAGACCTGATAATGGCGGCTGTATTCAAGGTGTTGCTTCCCTTGGTACGGATATTATTGCGCCAAGGGGTTTCCCATAGTGAATTTAGTGAATTAGCGCGCAAGGCATTTGTGCGCGTGGCATTTACTGATTTTGAGATTGAGGGGCGTAAACAAACGGTTTCACGGGTTGCGGTGATTACTGGCTTAAGTCGCAAAGAGGTACTGCGTTTGAAGACCGACGATGATCAAAGTATCAGTAAGGTCACCAAACCGATTAACCGTGCGGTGCGGGTCATCAATGGCTGGTTAAACGACCCAGAATTCTGTGCAGAGGGAGGCGCGCCGCGTGAGTTGCCCTTGCACGGTGAGCAGGGTAGTTTCGCAGCGTTAATTAAGCGATATAGCGGTGATATCACTGCGGGTGCGGTGTTCGATGAGCTTACCCGCGTCGGCGCCGCACGAGAAAACCAAGGCAAGGCCGTGTTGTGCGCGGAAGGTTATGTACCGAGCGTAACATCTGCGGAGCAAATTGAAGTCGCGGGCATGAGTGCTGCGGATTTGTTGAAGACCCTTGACCATAACCTCCATGTCGACCCGCGTGAACAACGGCGATTTCAGCGCCAGTTGATCTTTCACGATGTTCCTCTCCCCGTTGCAAAGAAATTTAGAGAGTTGAGTGCGGAAAAATCTAATGCGTTATTGCGCGAATTGAATCGTTGGCTGTCCATCGAAAAGGCGGCACATGGAGGAGAGTCGCGCGTGGGGCGTGTTGGCCTGGGAGTTTATTATATAGAGGATAATATTAATAAATTATCGTCGATCTGATTGTGCATTGCGTGAATTCTGTTAACGCACCAGTGGCAGCAAAATGTATTTTACTAAGAGTACAGGATATGTAGAGTTGAATGCTTTACGTGGACAATAAAGGGTGTAGGGGAGTCCGCATGGAAAGACTATTCGGAGTATTACGCAGGAAATGGTGGGCGGTGTGCGTCATTTTGCTACCATTGGCGGCGTGCAGTGTCCCTGGGGGGGACGGTATCGTTGGCACAGGGTTCACAGTACGTGGCAGCTCGAATAAAGGCCCTTTTATCCAGGGGGCGGAAGTAGTAGTGCATTCCCTCACGCCCAGCGGCGAACGCACACGCGAAACCCGTAAAGCTGAAATCGACAATGAACACGGCGGCTTTAAGTTTACCGCAAATACCACGGGTGCGGTCTTGATAGTCAGCAATGGCGCGCACCTCAATGAAGTGAACGGTATGTGGTCCAAAAATTGGGTTTCGCTGCGCGCCGTGCAAACGGTGAGTCCGGCGCACGGAATACGCACAAATGTGAATATTCTGACGCATTTTGGCTATAAATATATTTTAAAACAAATGGCGCAAGGCGTAGACGTGGACCTGGCGCGCACACTTGCCCAAAAACGCGTATTGGAGATGTTAAACGAAATTGTCGCGGTGCAGGATGCGGATTTCGGCGCCGGTGACAACGCCGCAACAGCGGAGCGTAGAGTCAAAGGGGACGCATTTCTGGTGGTGTTGTCCGCTACGCTGCAACGATACGCGATGGAGCGTTTTTCCGTGAACCCGCGGTCTAGTGTGGACGCGCAATTCAATTTTTTACTGAATAAAATCGCCGCGTTGGTTTCCGATGACAAGCCGCTGCCGACGGACATGCTTGCGGGGTTGAAACTTGCGTCGCGGCGATTGCGTCCGGATTTGATCCGCGAGAATCTCATCGGTCGCGGCTTGTGGCCGGAAGAGTTTTCTGTGCATGCGTCAAATCCGCTGGATTTGTTTATTGATACCGATGCGGATGGTTTGGTGAATGCGGTGGACACGGATATCGACGGCGACGGTATTTTGAATGAAAGTGACACGCGAACCTATATCGCGGACGGCGCTCCACTAGTGCGTTTAAAA
>JAOUGF010000595.1 GCA_029857925.1 Gammaproteobacteria bacterium | reverse complement strand
GCAACGGTGAGGTACTGCATCGTTTGTCGCGCGCGGAAAGATGACGCTACGACGCGGCTATTATTAGGGGGCCAATTGTGCGCGCTTAGTCTTCGCGTAATACACTTTTTTGATTCCCACGAACTCCACACCCACATATTGACGAGTGAGTAATTTAGAAGCCTGGGGATTGGCAACCGGGCGGAAATCCGCATTGAAATCAAATATCTTCGCGGACGTGCAGGTAGATAGGGTTTCGTCTATAAAATCGCAGCCAGGCCAAAGGGTCATGCGATTGGAATTGACTTCGAATCTATCGGTTGCGGATTCTATGCGCGGGACCAGTTCATGGCAACTTCCGCCATCGAAAAGGTCAATAAAGGTGCTGGCGCCGCTATAGTGTACCACCAATACAAAGTTTCCCTTGGAAGTCGTGTATATGGCTTTGATGAGCATAGGTTCGGTTTGGCATTCCGTATTTTCTATGGCATCCATGATGGTCAGTGTACTGTCCCAGTCTTGCGGATTTTTAACGTTATCGGGGTTTGCGAGTATAAACACATGCTGACCTACGCGGGCGTGGGACTGGCCGCTGCCCGTGTCCCTAAAGTTTAACGGGAAAAATGCCACGTCATTGGCGCTGACGCACAACGGGACGGCGCTAGCTGCGAGGAAAACGTAGAGTAGGGCAAGCAGTCCGTGGTTGCATGTTAAGCGAACGTTTTTCATGCTGATACTTTCCCTCCTCGCGAGGGCGAAGTCAAGCCTTATGCCGCCATCCGATGTTTGCAACTGTAGTTAGGGTCTAAGCACGTCTCCAGTGAGGCCTAGTGCACAGGGATGTTGACGTTGAGTGATATAGGGGGCAAATGATTTTCGATGTAAGTGGGATCAGATCTATTGAGTAGTGAACGGTATCACATTGAATATCGCCTTTGTAGGGTGCCTAGTCTTCCGTTGAACACCGAGCGCAATTCACTCAGAAACCAATACAGCCCTTCTCTAGGGTGATGTGCCAAGGCAGGTAACCTATCCCGTAAAATAGTCTACCCCTACATCATAGAGGACGTTGTGGTCTACGGTGTGCTCATCATGAAGCGGGCAGGGCAAAGCGAATTACGGCTCACAACGCATCGTATTTCAACGTAGGGATAATAATGCAGTTGTTAGTGTAGCCACCTATCGGCAGTACACTGTGAACACGTGCGCCTGTAGGCTTGACGACGGCAACCCTGCCGACACCTGCGACCACGTAGGTATCTTTACTAGCGTTTTGCTTAGTAAGCTGCCTATTTGTAGACGATAGGTTCATGGCAGCGCGAGTGATCGTGAAGTCACATGCATAGGCCATAGCGTCTAGTATAGAAACAGGACTTGAATTGCACATGGGTCATGCACTATGCGTAAGGCGAAGGGTAGAGACTGCTCATATGCTCGATCGCCATTTAGACGAAATCTAAAAAATGAAACAATGTCGTATCATTGCGACAGATGTACATTGCCAGTTGGATTTGGTGTAATGCGCTGTTAGCATATAAATGAACTACGCTTGGAAAGCACGAAATCAAGTCAATTGAGGGATGGGAAATGTACATAAAAACTGATGCATTGCGCTATATCACATGTCTAAATAACAAAGTTACAAAAGGCAGATTTAATTGGGTACATCAGGCAGTTCTGGTGTCGGTGATGTTAGCCGCAAATGCGGGGTGCGGAAAAGGTCTGAGCGACCTCCAAACCCATCCAGACCCGAAGGCGAGTGATTTTGCGGTCTCTGTGGATGAAGACACCGCAATCGAAATTTCCACGCAAGAGGTGCTCGCCCATGTCACTGACGATAAAAATCTAACATTAGAAGTCGTCGCGCTGCGGGGTGGCAGTTTGGGCGTGTTGAGTAAGAGCGGTCAGGGGTATACCTATACAACCAATGAAAATGCCAACGGCGTAGATGTGCTTTCATATGAAGTGAAAGATTCTGCGAACGTTACTGCGGTGGGAGAAATTCGTGTCACCATCAATCCAAAACCTGACGTACCGCTAGCACTAAAGCTAAGTGTCCAAACCAGCGAAGATGTTTCGCTTGATATTAAGAAATCGGATATCAAAGACCGCACATCCGATCCCGATCCGGGCGACTTTGGCACTATCGTTTTTTTGCATTCGGTAAACGCCGCTATTCCAGTGATTATCGA
>JAOUGF010000059.1 GCA_029857925.1 Gammaproteobacteria bacterium | reverse complement strand
CGCTGGCGCCGGTGGCCATGCTAGAGGCCGCGCCGCCGCCCAGGCCGATCAACATCGCCGGGCCGCCCAACACCACCAATGCGGCGTGTGGGGAGACGTCCAATTTTTCGACATGTTCGGCGGACATATTACCGACCCCGCCCGCGATCATGATCGGTTTGTGATAGCCGCGCACCTCGTGCCCCTGCGCGGTCGCTACGCGTTGTTCGTAGGTGCGGAAATAGCCAGCCAAATTGGGACGTCCGAATTCGTTGTTAAACGCCGCCGCGCCGATCGGCCCTTCGAGCATAATGTCCAATGCCGACACGATGCGCCCCGGTTTGCCGTAGGCGTCTTTTTCCCACGGCTGCGCATAGCCTGGGATACGTAGATTCGACACCGAAAACCCGCTCAACCCCGCCTTGGGCTTACTACCGCGCCCGGTCGCGCCCTCATCGCGGATCTCGCCGCCCGCACCTGTCGCCGCCCCGGCGTAAGGCGCAATCGCGGTCGGATGATTATGCGTCTCGACCTTCATCAAGATCGGCATGGCCTGACGGTGGTAGCGATACACGCCGTCGCTGTCGGCAAAGAAACGCCCGGCGACATAGCCCTCAATCACGGCGGAGTTGTCCTTGTATGCGGACAAAATTCCCACCGGATTTTTCGCGTGTGTGTTACGTATCATATTGAACAGCGAGCGTTCTTGACGTTGCTGGTCGATGATCCAATCGGCGTTAAAAATCTTGTGACGGCAGTGTTCGGAATTGGCCTGCGCAAACATCATCAGTTCGACATCGCTGGGGTCACGCCCCAGGGCCTGGAAGTTTTCGACCAGGTAATCAATCTCATCTTCGGCCAGCGCCAGACCCCAATCTTTATTCGCCTGGGCCAGCGCCGCCCGACCGCCTTGCGACACCCCAACCTTACGCAACGGGCGCGGTTGGGCGTGCAGGAACAAGGATTCCACGTCGTCAAAATTCGTAAACACCGCCTCGACCATGCGGTCGTGCAGCAGCGGCGCCAGCGTATGCAATTCGGCGTCGCTTAGATCGCGGCCTTGAAACTGATAGACCACACCGCGCTCGATGCGGGCGATGGGGTGTAGGCCGCAGACATGCGCGATGTCGGTTGCCTTGGACGACCACGGCGACACGGTGCCGGGCCGTGGCGTCACCAACAACATAGTGCGGGCGTCGATACCTCCTTCGGGCACGACGTACCCCGCCAACAAGCGCAATAACACCGCCTGCTGCACCGCATCTAGGACCTGCTCCGTGTCTACAAAATAGTGATAGTGGGCAACGATGCCGGTGATACCCTGCACCCGCGCGGCGGCGCGCGTTAACAACTTGGCTTGACGAAATGGTGACAGCGCCGAGGCACCGCTAAGACGCAACATGCAAACCCCTCGTGGGAGGTGAAATTCAGGAACGCTAATGATACTTGGTTTTGGGGGGGTGGGGATAGGGTCGTATTGAGGACCAGTACCTGTGTACCCTGACTCTAACCTGTCTGTAGCAAAAAAACAGTGTGAAAGCAAATTTTGCCCATAGGAAGGCATTGAATGCGACAGCGACCGTCTACAACCCCTAAACTCCCCAAAGGTTATGTCACATCAGTTAAATTCAACGCGTACCTAATAAATGCATAACGATACCGCCAAGCCTAGCCAGGCATCTACCAAACCCACCCCTGCCGATAAGGAACATACTCTGCATATTTGGGAATTAGCCTGCTTGGCAATGGCCCAGCCTCATTTTTGCGGACATGCATGTGAATGTCGCAAACAATTTGTATCCTAACGTAATCCTAATCCCATGGTTTCCAATAAAGAAAAAGGGAGATAATATTGGTTCCAATATGTGCAAATTCCGGTATTAGAAATAGTGGTTGTACCATTTTTAACAAATAATTTACCCAAGCCTTTTTGCCGCCACTTTACGAAGATATACACCCTCGTCAAAAACCTGGCCCACCTGTTCATCGAAAACTGTTTATATAGAAAAAACTAAACTTTTCAATAAACCAGCCGATTAATGGTCAAATTACGCCGCTCGTCGCTACGCGCAATTTAATGCCAGACACCGAAAACACCCTATTGACCGCGAGCTGATTTGTTGCGATATGAAAGACGATTTCAACATAACCAAAAACCATAGAACATTTTTTCAACGACTGGTTTTACTTACGCCAATGATGTCCGTTGCATTAATTATAAGTATCCCATTTTTTCATAACTTAGAGGACAACACCATTGTCACGCAGGAACGCAATGGATTAAGAATTTTTTTTTCGTTAGGTACGTTGATAGAAAATCTCCATCAACACAGGCTGTTGTGTAACTCAAGAGACAAAACAGTTTCTTACAAAGAAAACTCTTGCGCAGCAATTAGCGCTAAAATAACTAACACTCTAAAGGACATCGAAATTGATGCAAAGTCGATACCTTCCCAAACGCAGGTAACTCCAGCATTGTACCAGGACATTAGCATATTACACTCCACATGGGAAACGATAGCTACCAACAAAAAACAATTTGATCCGGAATATTTCGAATCACTACATGCGAAAATACATGTAAAATTAGAGGCACTAGTTGATCATATTGCGGAACGTTCAAACCTAATACTAGATCCTGAAATCGTCATCTACTCTCTTATTAGACTCTCGACACGCGATGTTTTGGCGATGAACGACGCGATATCTCATTCAATGAATGCGATTCCTATCAAAATATATTTCAACAACAATACACCCACGCCACCAGGAAAACTTAAAGGACATCTCGAACAGCTTCGCGGGCGAGTTGATCATTCACTTATGGAATTTAAAATTCAGAACGCAACAGGCCCATTGAATTTAGCAACCATTGCCGAGCAGGCCTACACAGATACGGCTGCATACATAAACAAGTTAAGCGACTCCACCCCTTACATTCACTACAAAAATATCAACACGCTACTTTCTTTAGCGCTCACCGCCCATAAATCTAACTTGGCGCTTTACTATTCCGGTTTGAACTCTCTTGATAAGTTACTTGCGTTACGCGCAGAACGCATTGACAATGTTCAAAATCTATTAATACTTAGTTTCTTCTCTTTTGAGCTTTTCGCAATCTATATTTATTCGCGATTTAAATCGGAAATTAACAGTCTGCGCGCCAATAGAGCGCAACTCAACGCGATATTCAACTCCGCTTTGGTAGGCATTATCACCATCGACGAAAAAGGCAATATACTAAATGCTAACTCAGAAGCATTGAAAATATTCGGATACACTGAAAATGATGTTTTAGGAAACAACGTCAACATGTTAATGCCGCATTCCATACAAACCGCTCACAACACGTACCTAGAGAACTATATAGCATCCGGCGATAATAAAATATTAGGGCGCTATCGTGAGGAAATTGCATTACGTAAAGACAAGACTAACTTTCCGATGGAACTTATGGTTAACACGGCAAAGATCGACAAAAAACAGCTCTTTGTGGCGTCTATTCGAGATCTAAGCCATGAAAAATCCATTGAAGCCGTGACACGCACCCAGCAACTACAGATAAAAACAATTAATATCGCACAATCCAGCTTTATAAAAGGCGAACATCATATTGAATCTTTTATGCATCTAAATTCATCGTTACAAGCTTTGACGGAAAGCCAGTACAGCTATATCGGAGAAGTCGCATACGATAGCAACAAACAACCCTTTTTGAGAATTCTCTCTATTACTAATGTTTCTTGGGACGATAAATCAATAGAACTCTATCTAAAACACGCACTATCTAGCTTTGAGCTTCACAATCTAAATAATCTACTCGGGCGCAGCATCATCAGCGGTGCAACTTATTGCTGCAATGACGTCCGCAATGACCCGTTCAGTGGTGGCACGCCCCTGGGGCACCCCACGCTAACCACTTTTATGAGTGTACCACTCTACACAGGTAGTCGAATGGTCGGTGTCATTGGATTGGCTAACCGAGCAGGTGGTTACAGCACTGCAATAATAGATGCCATACAGCCGATACTTAGCACCTGCGCGCAATTAATAGACGCTTTGATCGTAGGAAGGGATAGCGCCAATACAACAAATGAGTTAAAACGCGCTATGAACTTAATGTCCTCTATGTTCGCAAACCTATGGGCCGGAATCGTCGTGGAGGATGAAGAGCGCAAAATACTCACTGTAAATCAAGCCTACTGCAATTTATTTCACATAGTATCTCCCCCCACCGCGTTAGAGGGGAAAAGCGGAAAAGTGGAAATGTCGCGAGTCAAGGAACACTTTTCTGACCACCTCGCCTTTCAGGAACTAGTTGATTCATGCCTAAAAGGCTACGTCACTATAGTCAATAAAGAGATCCGTTTGAAAGACGGTCGCATATTTGAACTCGAATATATCCCCGTTTTCACGGAACTGGAGAACGGAAACATTCAACGCACCCACCTTTGGAGTTATCGGGATGCGACTGCGAGAAAGCGCTCCGAAAGCGAGCTTTTGGACAAGGCCAGAGCGGCAGAAGCGGCTGACCGTGTGAAAACTCAATTCCTTGCCACAATGAGCCATGAAATTCGTACACCGATGAACGGCGTGCTTGGAATGTTACAGTTGTTAAACAAGACTCATTTAGATGAAATACAAAAACACTATGTTGATGCGGCGTTAGGTTCCGGAAAAATGCTGTTAACAGTTCTAAATGATGTGCTCGATTTCTCAAAAATGGAGGCAGGCAAGCTTGAACTAGAGGTTATTCCGTTTAATCCTCTGACTCTTGCAGAAGATAGCGCCGCCTTGATGGCCAGGGCAGCGGAGGAAAAAGGTCTTGAACTCATCTGCGCGGTAGCCCCGGACATGCCGAATCTAGTGTTAGGCGATCCTACCCGTCTACGCCAGGTTATTACAAACCTGCTATCAAATGCAATTAAATTCACGGAATCTGGAGATGTTGTTCTATATGTCACTATTTTAGATTCGGAACGCATCTCATTTGGTGTGCGTGACACAGGTATGGGTATTCCTTTCGAATCGCAACAAAAGCTATTTTCTGCATTTACTCAAATTGACAGCTCCCATACACGAAAATTTGGAGGAACTGGGTTAGGGTTGGCAATTAGCCAACATATCGTGAAATCAATGGGTGGAAAACTGCACGTCTTTAGTGCGCCAGGCGTTGGATCAGATTTCAGTTTCGACCTGGTATTACCGCGGCTTGAGGAGACTTCTCCGGCATTTCCTTTTAGTTCTTCTCTGTCAAGGCAACGAATACTGCTTGTTCAACCCAGCGCAACTTATCGAGCGTTTATTGTTAGCATATTAATAAACTGGAAAATTGAAAAAATTGACCAAGCCGCTAGTATTGTCGAAGCGACGACACTTTTAAATAACTCTATTGCAACAGATAATTACTATAATATCGCATTGATTGACCACAACATAGGAGAGTCTCACGTCCTTTCTTTTTCTAAGTTACTGCAAACCGCTGATTCGAAGAACGTTCCGCATATTATAGTATTTAGTCAATTAGAGCAACGAACTATGTGCTCTGACGTCCATACTTGGATCAGCAAACCGATACGTCAACAAGAATTTTATTCTACTTTGGTTAAATGTGCCGGAGGAGACCTGCCCCACCAAGTCGAAATTACTAACGATAACTTGGATGAAGAAATCTGGTTTGGCAGTTATCACATTTTGTTGGTTGAGGACAATATAATAAATCAAGAGGTAGCGAATGAAATACTTGCAGGTGCTGGATTTATAGTAGATATTCGAGAAAATGGCAGAGACGCGATAGACGCAGTCAAAGCGACAAAATATGATGCTGTGTTAATGGATATTCAAATGCCTGAACTGGACGGATTAGAGGCAACACGCGAAATACGTAGACTAGGTGGCAGATTTACCAAACTTCCCATCTTCGCAATGACGGCCCATGCGATGGGTGAAGATATCAAGAGGAGCTATGATGCAGGGATGAACGGGCACCTAACCAAGCCTATCAGTCCACAGCCGCTTTTCGAAGAATTAAAGCGTTTCTTATCACCCAGATCCAGGACGGTAGACACCTCGCCAACACACTCGATAATTAGTTCTAGAATTAAAATGCCAATATTGCCGGGTGTTGACTATATTGAAGGGTTGCAACGTGTCCGTGGCAATCAGACAAAGTTTAACCGTATCCTTAAAAGTTTTCACTTTCGACATATATCCACCGCCGACAATTTGGTCGCTTTACTCAAATCTGGACACTGGGAAGATGCTATGCACCTTGCGCACACACTCAAAGGCAATGGCGGAAATATTGGTGCGCAAAAAGTTTACATATACGCCGCTCAAGTGGAAAATTCATGCAGAGAAAAAGATTTTGAAACAGCGAATAAAAACATTGTTGCACTGAAAGATAGTTTAAATGAGGTGCTCAATGGAATTCTCACCCTACAAAGCGACAGTTTCTTTTTTGACAAAGAACCCACGTCGCAAGAAGTTAACGAGCCTGCCATAATCGCGTTACTTGATAAATTGGCGCCTGCATTGAATAGGGATTTTATTGAGGCGGAACACTGGTCGGCTGCACTACAACGCCTCGCGGCGGGCACGAAATTTTCTACGTTCACAGATGAACTGGCAAATGCATTGCATAAATTCGAGCCTGATGCTGCATTAGACGTCATTCTAAAGTTAAGAGCATTACTCAAATAATCATTTTCTTATATGTTTATTGTTTTGGAGCGCATAGTACATGAATGATGAAAAAAAAACGATTTTGATCGTAGACGACTCCCCTGACGACATTCACATTTTGGTGGAAAACCTAAAAGATAAATACGCGATACTAGCAGCAACTAGCGGTGAAAAAGCATTGGATACTGCGGCGAAGTCACCCAAGCCTAACGTCATTCTATTAGACGTCTCTATGCCTGGATTAGACGGATATGAAACCTGCCGCCGACTGCAATCACAGCCATCCACCAAAGACATTGACGTAATATTCGTTTCTGCAAACGACACCATACAAGAAAAACTAAACGGCTATGAAGCAGGCGGCGTGGATTATTTAATCAAGCCTGTCGAATCCGCTGAGCTTTTGAAAAAAATCGCATTGGTCATAAAAATGCGCGAGACCCAGAATCAATGGGCTCAACAAAATGCGCTGGCAACCCAGACTGCAATGACCGCCATTTCAAATGTTGGCGAACAAGGCATCGTAATTGACTTTATGCGTCGTAGTTTTGGAATAAATACCATTCCTGAACTGCTTACGCTTATCGTAGAAGCACATTCGTCTTACGGCTTATCGACCAGCGCACAGGCGCGCGCCTTCGATGAAACCTATAATATCAGCAGTTCAGGACCGACTTCTGCGTTAGAAAAGGAATTGCTTTTTCGTTTAAAAGACAGCGGCAGAATCAAAGAGTCCGGCGCACGCCTCATTGCGAACTTTGGCGACTTGTCCTTACTTATAAAAAACATGCCGGAGGACAATGAAAAAAGAGGAAGGTATCGCGATCATCTGGCCCTCATACTGGAAGGCGCAGAAGCTAGATTAAAAGTTTTACTGTTAAACAGCCGTTTAAATAAAATCATTGCAGATTCCAACGATGCGCTTTCAGAAGTTCAAAAACTCCAGCAGACTCAAAAAAAGTCCGCATTAGAAATAATGGCGGGTGTACTAAAAAATCTCGAAGCCTCTTTCATGAGTTACGGTCTAACCGAGGAACAAGAAAAAAAATTAATCGCTGTGGTGCAACAAGGTGTCGAAAAAACACAACATAACTTCGAGCAAGGATTAAAGCTGGATGAACAGCTAAAATTGATTGTCACACAACTCGGAAAGTTATGTTAGGCGCTCATCTTCGGGTTTTATTGCACTATTCTTCCATCCCTCAAACTCACCTGCTGTTTAGCGTAGTTAACCACACGAGGATCATGCGTACTAAATATAAAAGCGGTGCCGAATTGTTCGTTTATATCGCGCATAATGCGCAGTATAGTTTCAGTACTCTCGCTATCCAGATTGGCTGTCGGTTCATCGGCCAGAATTACTTTAGGTTCGCCCACCAAAGCGCGCGCGATTGCGACACGCTGCTTTTGACCGCCAGATAATTCATCTGGACGCTGATACGCGCGGTCGGCTAACCCCACGGAAGTGAGCAACTTTTCCGCCCGCTGTTGCCTTTCCGCTAAACTGATATCTTTACGAATCATCAATGGAACCATTACGTTTTCCAATGCGCTCAATACCGGAATCAAGTTAAATGATTGAAATATAAATCCTAGTTTGTGTAACCTAAAGTCCGCCATAGCGTTAAAATCATCGAATTCAATTGGCGTGCCATCAAAAATCACCTGGCCTCGCGAGGGCGCAACTAGTATTCCAATTATATTTAGCAATGTGCTTTTACCAGAGCCCGAAGGGCCTGATATGGTCGTAAAAGCCTGATTTGGAATCTCTAAATCTACGTGCTCCAACGCTACGACCGTATTATTTCCCTTGCCATAATGCTTCCCTACAGCACGAAGTTCTACAATATTTGACATTTTAACTCCCAATATAAAGTGCGCTAAAACGTGATCTGCATCTCTGCCGACAATAGGAAATCATTCGCCACCGCCGCGCTATAATATGAAGTGCGTTCACCCGCAGTGTACGCCGCTGTCAATGCGATGCTGGCCTGCGCGCCTACCTTCATATCGCCGCGTAAACTAAACATCACCTCCACTTGCGATAGGCCAAATATGGCATTTGCGGTTACGTTGTACGTGTCGCGGATATTGCGTAAATATAGCGAGCTAAGCAAATAGTTTTGCAACGGTGTTAAAAAAAGTCTATGGCTTTCCGGATCCAATAGCCGTGTAATCAACAGGCGTTGATTTTTTAGGTCTTGCGCGAAAGCCTTCGGCTGTTCACCCTGGTGCAGGTATTCTAATATGATGCCCCGATCTTGGTCATATTCTAGACGCGCCCCCACCAGAAAGTCGGT
>JAOUGF010000594.1 GCA_029857925.1 Gammaproteobacteria bacterium | reverse complement strand
TCAAAGCATTGCGGACCTTGCGGATTACTCTGGTCGACCCGCTGCGGAACTTGAACCACTATTGGTAAAACTTAGCGACGAAGATAGACGAATTTTGCGCCCTGTCGCGCCGCCACTGGAACGCAAAGAGTTAAAACGCTATGAGATTTTTCATGATGTGTTAGCGGCATCCGTACTGGCCTGGACGCGCGATTATAGACTGGAAAGGGAAAAGCAAGCGTTGGCGGCAGCGCATATCAAAACCCTGTGGCGTGCCTCAGGCTATGTGGTTCTATTAGCAGGTTTCTTAGTGTATTGGGGATATACCAAGTACATCAAAGTTTGGAAAGAAGGACGCCCGTGGGCGTATGTTTCCTCCGTTTCATCCGGCAATAATTTCCAATTGACCGGATATTCTTCGACGATGGGTCGGTCCGTCGAAGGCTATTTAAACACCGTAGATATTCGTCCTCAAAATGTCTCCCGATTGCATTTTATGATTTATAACACCGGTGTGGCCGTAGATCTGAGGAGTTTGAATGGCACTACGGTAAACGGCGAATTTTTGCCATACGGAGATACAAGGACGTTGAACGAAGGTGACGTCATCGCATTGGCAGGGGCCGCCGCGTATAAGTTTCATTGGATTGAATACGGCAGTATTCCACTGGTGTCGCCGCCTATGTTACAAGAACCCCCGCCTCAAGGATGGGGACTGTTCATAGATGGGACGTCGCGTCGCGTTACAACGTTGACTGGCGCGCGTTACTTCGTTAGCAAGGGTGATAACGGGCTTACACTTGATGATCAAAACAGTGGAGACGCGCTTGCGGTTTTGGAATGGCACGATCCTGGGCTGAGTATCCAGGATATGCCGGATATTAACGCGCTTTACTTTCAAGCGAAGGAAAACGACTATGATTACCCCTTCTACACCGTTCCTTCGGGCTTGTCAGTAGGCAATTTAAAAACATATCAAGAAAATCACGATTTATTCGAAGTCGTCTTTTCTTATGATGAAAATAATCGGTTTCAGATTATCCCGGTGGACCACAACGTGGAGCGTCTGCAGGAGTCTGAATAAAGGAAGGTGCAAGGATGACTCAAGATGTGCTAATCGCAACGATGTCATTGTTACCGCAGCTTTTGTGGTTTCTGTTAGTCGCTATATTAGTTTTGGTTTTTTATAGACCAGTACGTTATGAGTTGATCTCGAAACTTGCGCGTTTGAAGTTGATGGGCGTTGAGATCGATTTTGTTCAACGCTATATCGATGCGGCGTTGGAGCTAGCGGAAAAATCCAAGAAATGGCAAGTGCAAGTAAGCCAGCAAGATAAAGAGCGCGCAATGGCTCGCGCAAGGCGTTGTCAAGAATTATTCCGGGGCACGCAAGTGCTGTGGATAGATGACCAGCCTGAAAATAACATTAATGAGCGTCGTATGTTTCGAAAACTGCACGTGGATATTGATACCGCAATAAGTAGCGATCAAGCATTTGCGATGCTTAGAGAAGCGCGGTACGATGTCATTTTATCCGATATGGCGCGTGGAGATGATCCATCTGCGGGCATATCTTTTCTTCAGCGGTATGTGGAAAACACGTTGGAATCTGATAGGATTCCACTAATTTTTTATATTGGCGTTCGAGATTCGAGCAAAGGCACACCGGCTTTTGCATTCGGACTCGCACATAAACCGGATGAGCTTTTGCATTTGGTCATTGATGTATTGGATCGGCGCAATACGAATTAATCAGAAAACTTGGGCATCCCGTTACCACCGGCGTTCCGAATAGAACATCGAATCAGTTAGAAAGGGATTTTACTCCAACCCTAAATATTTAAATGTCCGCATCTTGTAGTTAAAAAGATATCTACAAATGCGGCTGCCCCGTTATTTTGGTGCCGGTAATAACTCAAACCGCTCTGGCCCGAAAGTCTGGCCTTCGACGAACAAATACGCGACATACTCCCCTGCAGGTAATAGAGGTTTTCCATCAGGAAGCAGATCGACGGTAAAATGACCTGTCAAAATATCTCCGGTTTTCACGGACGTTTCGCCGTACACCGGGATCACCATGTCTTGTCGAAAAGGGTGAGTCGAATTTTTGATGAAGACCGCGACCGTCGCGGGGATGTGCGCCACCACCTTTTTCTTAACTCCTCCAACTTCATCCATCATATATGGGCGTTGCGCC
>JAOUGF010000058.1 GCA_029857925.1 Gammaproteobacteria bacterium | reverse complement strand
TAAGGAAATACTGGAAGACGTCGCCGACAATCTATTTAACCCCGACCCCTATTATCAACAAGGTGGCGACATGGTGCGCGTGGGCGGCCTGAAATACGCAATCGACCCCAATGAATCTATAGGTAAACGTATAACCGCGATGGAATTAAAGGGCAAACCGATAGACCCCAATAAAAATTACAAGGTTGCCGGATGGGCGGCAGTCGCGCAACCTATTGAAGGCAAACCAATCTGGGATGTCGTTTCGGAATATCTACGTGACAAGAAGCAGGTCAAGATCGGTGAGTTAAACGTACCAAAAATTATTGGTGTAGAGAACAATCAAGGCTATGCTAAAGGCTAGCATGCACTAGCTCAGGGTTGGTCATCGTCTCGATGGCCAACCTTTTTATTTTCACCGCAGTCGCCGCATCATCATAAATGCAATCAGAGCAAAGACCACCGTAGGCAAAACGGCGGACATGCGCGGGTCTACTTGAAACACCAACCCCACATAACCTGAAACTTGATTGATTAGATAAAACCCAACCCCTATCATAATGCCAATGAAAATGCGCGCACTCGCGCCCACGCTGCGCAACGGCCCAAATACGATTGGCACTGCTAACAATACCATCACAGCGATCGTCACTGGCGTCAATAATTTGTTCCATAAGCTGGCAATATAAGCCTGCGCCGCCAAATTATTGGCTTCAAGATAGTCGATATATTGATATAACGTCCAAATCGGCATCGCGTTGGCTCGAACAGTGACGACTTCGAGCAGGCTGGCGGTCAATAGTCCGTTCCATTCATGCTCAGCAAGGCGCTCAATCGTCGCGCCCTGTGCTGTAAAACGAACCCTTTCAAATTCCAACAAGAGCCAATGATTTTGACCTTGATGGATAGCGGTCACCGCCTTGTTGATCGCGTGTACCTTCCCATCATGATTTAGCTCTACGATCTCAACATTCCCCAAACGACCATTCTGCTCAATACGTCCTATTCGAATGACACTTTGCCCTTGGCGCAACCACAGTCCTTTTTGCGTACTAAGATTGGCTTCGCCGCTGATGGCCAAGGTGCGCAACAATTCCGCCTTACGTACGGCCCACGGCGCGAGCCCTTCGCCGATTAAAACCGTAATCACCACCATGCCTAGGCCCACCCACAACACTGCTCGTGTGATTTGCATGATGGACACCCCCGCTGCGCGCATTGCAGTCAGCTCACCGCTGCTCGCCAATCCGCCCAAACCTACCATACATCCTAATAATGCCGCAGGCGGAAATAATTGGTAGGTAAGCCCCGGTAACATTAACGTAACGTATTTGGCGGCCTGCCAAATATCGTAGCGGCCTTGTCCTGTGCGCGTCAGCTCATCGACAAACGCCACTAAGGTGAAAAGGCTCAACAGACTCACCAATACCACGCCCGTGGATTTGATCACGGTGACGCCTAAATAGCGATCAAAGATGCGCATCAGTGCGCCCTGTAAAGGCGATGATAC
This sequence comes from Gammaproteobacteria bacterium, assembly GCA_029857925.1. GTDB lineage: Bacteria > Pseudomonadota > Gammaproteobacteria > S012-40 > S012-40 > CAKKRP01. The sequence goes on along the minus strand of JAOUGF010000058.1, from coordinate 7,497 downwards.
AACCACGGCCAAGTCTGTTGCACAGACCATCGCCAGCCAAAATACTGCGCATACAACGCTACGATAACGATGACCAGCAGCCCATGCACCCACCACAGACCCAACGCTGTCGGCCACTGACCTTGAGCCAGCTTGGCCTTGCTAATCATCAACGCATTGTAATAAAACACTGCCACCCCTAACGCAACAAACAAACGTGTAAAGCGCCCTTGGCGTGGGCGCGCGTGGGCCAAAGGTACCGCCATTAACGCCAATAACACCACACTCACCGGCATCGACCAGCGCCATTGCCACTCGGCGATGTCCGGCCAAAGCGTGCTTCCCCACAAATCAAAAGTGGATTTTGCCGCTACCGATCGACCGTGGGACAGCAATCCGGGAGATACCAATCGAACTCCCCCTCTTTGGTATTGGTAAACACGAAATCCACCATTATTGGGCAACCAACGATAGCGATACCCTTTTTCCAGCAACAAGAAATGTTCACCACTAGCGTCATCTTTGGATAAACTGCCGGATTGTGCGGCAAAAATGTTCAGACCCGTTTCGTCTTCCACTTGTAAAAAGACATCGCGCATCGTCTTGCCATCGGGTTCCAGGCTTTCGATATAAAATACCCCTTGACCACCACGTATTTCCTGAAACCTACCTGGTTGGATGAACGCAAACTCGGCGTCTACCGCAGCCTGATCACGCACCCGATATTGTTGTTCTTCGGCCCATGGCGCGATAACCATGGACAACACGATGACCCCGAGCGCGAAATATAGGCCAATCAACATAACGCTACGGATAACCCTCGGCAGTCCGATGCCGCAGGACTCCATAGCCGCCATTTCACTATCCCTGTATAATCGCCCTAACGCCAAGAGTACCGCGAGAAACACGATCAGCGGTAACAAAAATACGAGTGAGCTCAAAAGATAGAAGCCAAGAATTTTAAACACCAAGGCGGCTGGCAAGGTACCTGCTGCCGCGTCAGACAAATAGCGGATGAAATGTTGACTGACGAAGATTATCATCACTACGCCAAGCACGGCGACCAGATGCTGGACGATTTCGCGAGATAAATAGCGTTGGACGATCATGCCTTAGCCAATGTCGATGTCTCGGTTGTAAGCGTGCTGAATAGCGTTTCCGTTAGTCAACGGCTATTAGCACGGATATTGTTTCATTCTATCACGTTCCCGGCCCCTCGCCGGAGCATTGCGTATGAGGTCAACTTGTGGAATTTTTAGTAAAAAGCGGTACCCCGGAAAAGCAACGTACCTCCTGCGTCGTCGTGGGCGTCTTTGAGACGCGGCGCTTAAGTAGCGCTGCACAAAAACTGGATGAAGCCAGCGGCGGTTTCCTCGCCAATCTTTTGAAACGCGGCGACCTCGACGGTAAAGTAGGGCAGACGCTGTTGTTGCATAACGTACCCGATGTTGTCAGCGATCGCGTATTACTGGTCGGTTGCGGTAAGGAACGCGAACTGACCGATGTCGTATATCGCAAACTGATCCTAAAAACCTTTCAAGCGTTGCAAGATACGGGCGCAACCGAGGCGGTGTGTTTCCTATCGGAGCTGAGCGTCAAAGGCCATGATTTGGGCTGGAATATTCGTCACGCACTGTTGGCCGCCAATGATGCAATCTATCGATTTGACCAAACCAAAAGTAAAAAAGACTCACCACGGCATGCACTGCGCCGTTTCGTGTTGACGGTGCCAGGTCGTCGCGAAGTCCTTGAAGGCGAGGAGATCGTCAAAGAAGTCACCGCCATCGCCGAGGGCATCAACCTCGCGCGTGACCTCGGCAACCTCCCCGGCAATATTTGTACACCTACCTATTTGGCGCAACAGGCCATACACATCGGTGAGCGTCTGCCGACACTCAAAGTGAACGTTTACGACGCAGATCACACGGACATCCGAGATATGGGCGCCTTTCTTTCGGTCGCCAAAGGCAGCCGTCAACCACCCAAATTCATCGTGATGACCTATCAAGGCGCGGCGGAAGATGAGGCCCCTTATGTTTTGGTCGGCAAGGGGCTTACGTTTGATGCGGGCGGTATTTCACTAAAACAACCCGGAGGCATGGATGAAATGAAATTCGACATGTGCGGGGGCGCAGCGGTTATCGCAACACTGCAAATCGCCGCCACCCTCGCATTGCCGTTGAATGTCATTGGCGTCGTGCCCGCAAGGGAAAACCTGCCGGACGGCAGCGCCAACAAGCCGGGCGACGTGGTGACCAGCTTGGCGGGACTTACGATTGAAATTCTGAATACCGACGCCGAGGGACGTTTGATTTTGTGTGACGCGCTGACCTATGTAGAGCGCTTTAAGCCCAAGGCCGTTATCGATATTGCGACCCTTACCGGAGCTTGCGTTGTCGCACTGGGCAAACATGCCAGCGGCTTGCTGAGCAACAACAATGCGTTATGCCATGAAATCCTTCATGCGGGTAAAGAAAGCGGAGATCGCGCATGGGAGCTGCCGCTGTGGGAAGAATACCAAGAGGGTTTAAAGAGTAATTTCGCCGATATTGCGAACGTCGCGGCGCATCGTGAGGCCGGCGCAATTATGGGGGCCTGTTTTTTGGCCCGTTTTACCAAAAAATATCATTGGGCCCATCTGGATATTGCAGGTACGGCCTGGTTGGGTGGTGGTGAAAAAGGATCCACCGGGCGACCCGTACCGCTATTGGCGCGTTATCTACTCGATAGAGCCGCCCAAAAATCGCGATCAAAGGCATAGTTTTTGCTTTATTAACAACAAGGTATAAACAATAGGCCTACCATGACCCAAGTGGATTTTTACCTCCTCCAACAAGCCGAGCCCCAAGCCCGCCAGCGGGTGGCATGCCGCATCACTGAAAAGGCCTATGCTGCACAGCAACGCGTATTTATTTATGTCGAAACGCCTGATGATGCTAAGCAATTAGATGACCTGCTATGGAGTTTTCGACCTGGCAGTTTTATTCCGCATGGCGTAACTACAGCGATTGAGCCTACGCTACCCGTGACTATTGGTACGTCAGCCCCACCGGAACTAGACGCCCAAGTATTGATCAATTTGGCGCACCATGTTCCCGATTTTTTTAACAGGTTTTCACGTATTGTTGAGATCATCGAAGAAGGCCATGAAGTGACCCTCCGGCAGGGTCGTGAGCGCTATCGTCACTATCGCCACCAGGGCATCACGCCCTCCACACACCATCTGACCTGAGGAACCCTATTGTGGAATCAAGATCTGAAATCAGTGCCACTCCCCTCCTACGCGATATCGCGATGGATCCCCAGGCCATAGACGCTGAGGATAGCCTTACGCTCGGTGACCTCGCCGCTGCGACTGAACATGAGCGAGCCACACCCAGCGTTGGCAATACACCGGTGCGCAAGGTGGGTGACCCCCTGCTCGCCAGCAGCGAGGACATTCCATTATTAATGGATGCAATTGCGGTGGATCCTACCCCTTCCATCCCTACCAAGGGCGAGGGTGATATCCCGGAAATTAATAGCATCATAGCGCTACCGGAACAACTGAATGAGGCTGCAGCTACTGCGCTCAGCGCCCATAGTTCGCCATCACGCCTAGGGTTTGCAACTGAGACACGCCCGGCCGCGCCATCATTATCACTGGTCACTAAAGAAAGGTCTGCCCCACCATCCTCGCCCCCGGCCACTCTTGCTGAAATCGCTATTGAAACCGTATCACGCTTAAGTCTAGCGGTGGAGCCTGATCCGTTGCAAAACTCGGAAGGCACCGAGGTATTAGATGACGCAGCACTCCTGGCCTTGTTAAACGCGCCCACACAACCGGTCTCAGTCTCGGTCGCACAAACCATCAATGACGACATGCCGCCTGAAGTCGCGTTACAACATCTGCCCGATACCATAGACGCCGCGCCACCGGATGAACCCTTGGAATTCACCCAGGCCGCACCACCTGCAGATTTCAATGAACCGCCTACCAGCTCTACGTCCGCGTTGATCGAACGTTTACGCTTGGACGAACAAGAGACATTTGAACGCTCACTCGGAACGATCAACCTAAGTGAACCGAAAATAGCTGAATCGAACAATCCCGCTCCGCAATTAACGGCAACACCAGGCACCCCTTCGATGGACGCGCCTATGCCCAATAACCCTTTGGGCGCGGCGGTTGCCAACACCTTGGCCGGTGAACTACAACAACAGATGTACCGTAAGATCGATCAACTTATTAGTGAAACGGTGGATACGCTGACGCGTGATTTGCACGCCCAACTCGGCAGCAAAATCGAAGCCATGGTACTCGCTGCAATAGATGAAACGCTCCCGCCATTATTGGAACAATTCGCAAACGGACTCAACAGCAATCTACGCCCGAAATTGCAGACAAAACTTCCCGAATTATTGGCGGATGTATTAGGAAAACCCAGGCATTAAACATCAACCAACGATTCAGTTTCCCGCTGCGCCCTCTGTTGGCGCAGCGCTTGTGTCAACGCGGTTTCTATTTTTTCCAAATTGGGCACCCACGCCAGTTCGCCATCGATACTAACAAAACTACTCGCGAAAGCATGCGCATCCTGCGGCCCGTTTACCGGCGCAGCATTATGTGCGTCCACAGCGATTAATTTTGGCATATCATTGCTGAGTATCGCGTAAATGCGCGGTTCTGTTTTACTCAAAACGCTGCGCATGACCACAACCCGCATCGGAAGATTTGTACTTCTTGCTTGTGCCAAGCCCGCATTTTCCAATGCTAATAACGGTATCCATTGTCCACGCCATTGTATTTCGCTCAAGTAACCGGCGCTGACTTGGCACCACTTTACCGATATCGCGACGCGATAGATTTCGACGGTGGTTGACGCGGGCACCAGCAGACTATATTTCTCAAGTGGAATCATCAGACAGGAAACTTGCATTGCAGTTTCACTCGACATAATTAATGTCCTCTCTCACCTGCGTGACTGGTCAACCGATAAATATGATCCAACAAATCCGTCTCTTGGTAAGGCTTCCCTAAAAACAAATTGACGCCGAGTTCTTCAGCATGACTGATATGTTTCGGGCTACTACGCGAGGATATCATGATGATAGGCAATCCCTGCCACCGTTGATCGTGTCGTATGCGCTTTGTAAATTCAAATCCATCCATTCGCGGCATTTCAATATCAAGCAAAACAATATCAGGATGTTTTTCTTCGAGGCGCTGCAAGGCCTCTATGCCGTCTTTAGCTGTTGATACATTCATCTGATGTCGCGCTAAAAATCTCTCCGTTACCTTCCTCACTGTCACGGAATCATCCACCACCAGCACCTTCAGTGTTTCATCATTGAATTCCGCGGCGACAGGGCTGTCAACTTCGCTTTCGCCACGCTGCGGAGACACTCGAAACAGTCGCATCACATCGAGTATTAGCGCGACGCGACCGTCACCCAACACGGTGGCGCCCGTAATATAGGGTATGTGCTGCAAATGCGCGCCCGCCGGTTTGATAAAAATTTCTCGCTCTCCCAACACTTCATCCACAAGCAACGCCGCATGGTAGTCTCCGTGCTTTACCAGCACCAGCGGATGCCTGTTGACGACAGGACGCGCTACCGCTTCACTAATCAGCGCACCCATTGGCCAATAGTGATAAGCCGTACCCATATAAGCGTAGGTTGGATTACTTGCCTTGTTCATGCGTTCCAACAACTCAGTTCCGACATTATTTTCAATATGTTCGATATTCGTCGAAGGTATCGCAAAAATTTGATCTCCGTGACGGATCAATACGACACGATGCATCGCCATTGTAAACGGCAATACAATCGTAAAGGTCGTACCCTGTCCTCCTCTGCTTTCCACCTGAAGACTGCCTCCCATCTGCAATATTTCGCGATTTGCGGCGTCCAATCCGACACCACGACCTGCTAACTGTGTCACTACTTTCGCAGTGCTAAACCCAGGCTCCAAAATCAGATGTATCAATTCTTCATGTGATAAAACTTGCTCCGCACGCACCAACCCCTTTTCCAGGGCCTTTGCACGCACCGCCAACAAATCTATTCCAGCCCCGTCGTCGACGACTTCGAGAATATTATTCTGACCATCCTTACGCAGGCGCACGGTAACCAAGCCTTCCCGCGGTTTACCTGACTCACGTCTAACGTTTTCACTCTCAATGCCATGCGCCAACGCATTGCGCAAAATATGTTCTAGCGGACCCATCAAGCGGTCCAAAAGTACGCGGTCAAGTTTCCCCTCTACCCCTTCCAAGTTTAGGCGGGCTTTTTTGCCTAATTCATCTGCCGTTTTACGTACCAATCGCTGTAGCCGTTGCGCTTGTCGGCCAAAAGGCACCATACGCGCGCTCAGCAGGCCTTCATGCAGGCTACGATGTACTTTTGTTTGTTGGGCCAACATGGAATTGGTGTCATGAAACAATTTTATAAAACTTCCGTGCAATCCAGCCAGCTCTCCGATACTGCTTGCAAGGTCCCCTATCGCTTGATGTTGTTCCGTAAAATGTTGCAAATCCAAGGGATCTGAATTATCCCCCCGGGAAGAACGCGTGATACCGGATTGGTCGCTGTTTTTCTCTACTTCTCTTACCTGCTCACGCAATTTGAATAACATGCGGTCAAATTCCGTCACCAACGCTTTAAATGTCCTGAATTGCGTCTCCATGTGCGTAAATTGGATATTGCCTTCACCGGCATAATTCACCAATTGATCTAAATCCTCCGCGTCCACGCGCAGCGGCTCCGCTTTTTTCTTTGCATCTTCATTGAGCGCGGTATCTGCAAGCGAGGTTTGATTGTCAAACACATATTCAACAACTGCCGAATTCTCCGCAACGGGTGAATCGCCGGAACTATGATCAATAGACGCGCTGGTCTGCGGCGATGGGTGCGACCGACTTTCGTTGCTGTTTTCGTTTTTCAATACCGACAACGATACTAGCAGGCGACTATCGCTGCGCGGTGTTTCGCCGCGTCTCACCTCTTCAATCATATCCAACAATGCATCAATAGAACGGGTAACCGCATTTTTCACCTGCGGCCCAATCAGCAGCTGCTTATCATTGATTGTCTCCAACAAGGACTCCAACGCATGCGCCAGATCACCCACAGGTTTTATACCTGCAACGCGCGCCCCCCCTTTGATGGTATGTATTATTCTTAATAATTCCGCAACACCCTCGCTTCTGCGACGATCATCATCCAACAACGCGATTACGTATTCAATTCCTTCTGATAATTTCTGCACTTCATCTAAAAATATATCCAACAGCGACTGCCCTTCTTCCGCAGATTCAGTCTGTACCTGCTTTACGCTCGACAATTTCAGCGCGGACGCGCTATCCATTAGCGCCCGCTGTAATGCCTGTGTATCAACCGGACGCGGAAATGGTGAACGCAATCCAAGCAATAATACATTCACGGTGGAGCAAAAATCAGTCAATATTCTAAACGCTTGCACATCGGCGGAAATGTTTGCGTCTTTTATTTTTCCAAGGTAATTTTCGAGTAAAC
>JAOUGF010000592.1 GCA_029857925.1 Gammaproteobacteria bacterium | reverse complement strand
CGTGCTCAAGTTCTTATAGCTATTGCTTCTGAGTGTTGAGGTAGGACTCCCTTGTTGCCAGACAACAACCGCACTGCCATCTTCCGAGCTATTACCATTACTGTCGGCATTGACAGAGGCGCGTGCATTGACGACGTAATTCGTTTCCAACGGCAACGCGATAGGCGCGTTACCGTCTGTTCCAGAAATCAACGTTGACGCGATTTCTGCATTGGCATTATTTGAGGCTTTTACCCAGCCTTGTAGTGCGTCGTAGCGGTAGGCATACAACGCGCCAGTAATCTTGCTGGGATCGGCAATACCAGGTTTAGGTTGCATCGCCACCAAAAACAGGCTGTTAGCAGCACTAGAATGATGGGCCTTCCAGTTTAGGATGCCACTAATAATGGGTTTGTTGTTTGACCAACCCGTGTCAGGCCGGTATTCACGCATCCATACCGTTTGCAGGGTGCCAACCGCAGGTGCGATAGCGGATTGGCTCCACAGCAACAACGCACCGCCATTGGCGAAGGTAAATGTCTGCACATTCGATGCGGCGAAGGGTGAGAACGCATTGGCGCCCGGTAAGCGGTACCCCGCAGCGTCCCACGCCGCCGTCGTCGTGACGCGCACGGTCGCCGATTTGGACACGCCGCGTTCATCGGTGGCGGTGTAGGTGAAGCTGTCCTGCCCGGCGTCTTTGTTTTGGTCAGCGGTATAGGTGAAGGTGCCGTCGTGGTTATAGTTGACGCTGCCGCGTGCGCCTTGGCTGAATGATGTGATACGTAGCCCAACCGCCGATCGTTGACTGGTGGTATCGTTGGCGAGCACATAGGGGCTGGTGCCCGCTTGATTACGCGACGTGGTGAACGCGTCATCATTCGCCTGAATAAGTTCGTTGGACAGCGCGCTTTCGTCCGCCGCAGTGCCACAACCTGTCAATGCCACGCCCGCTAGGGCACTCCATAGCGCCAAGCCCCAAGCCTGTCGGGTAGTCCGCTTCATAATGTATCCCCCCCGGGTAAATACTGCTCGCAAACGTTCGGTAGCCGCACATCATACGCCAAGTACGCGTGTCGCGGCAATGTGGATTGCTATGGTAGCGGGCGTATCTTAAACCACCCTGTGACGCTCAGGCGTGTGCGCGTGGCGGGCCGCACTTCGTGCCACAGGTCGTCAGACAAAAAACACACCAGCGTGCCCGCATCGGGAGGGATATCCAGTGTGCCCTGCGTCGTGTATAGGCGTAAATGACCACCGAATTCCGGCTGCCATTCCTCATTCAAATAGAGTACGCATGAGACCTTGCGCCTTTTATCGCCCACAAAGCCATCGAGATGTTTTTGGTAAAATGCACCCGGAGGGTAGAGCGCAAAATGCGCCTCGTATTCAAACAGCCCCATGTACAGGTGATGATTAATGGCGAGGCGCAGTGCTTCCATCGCATCAAAGTATGTGCGTAACGCCGGGTCAGTCGAGGAAGGTTCCAGCCACATCACATAATCGCCACGCACCTCGTCGCGCACTTGTTGTTGTGGCCCCTTACCTACGCCCGCGCGATGCAACGCGCCTGCGTCACTGGCGATCAGCAGCGCGTCACGCAACGCGTCGGTGTCGGCAAAAAAATGCGGAACTACACAATAGCCGTGCGTGGCGAGGGCGGTTACGATGCGGTGTTCCTGCATGATATAAATCTCTTGGCAAGCCCAGGTGCATAGAATACCATGGATTTTTGGGGGGAGCTTATGGGGCGCGGGGCGCGTGTAGTGGGGGTTTGTGGTCTGCTTGGGTTCAGTGTAGTCACGTCTACGCCTGCGGGACAGTGGAATCCACCGCTTGAACCCGGAACTGTATTGGTTGCGACCGAGCTCGTCGCGGATGCACGATTTCGTCAGACCGTGATCGTGTTAGCGGCGCATGAAGCCTATGGAAGTGTGGGCTTTATTCTGAATCGCCCGTCTAATACGGAAGGCGTGCGCACCGGTGGCTTTGTATCGCCCGCGCGGCGCTATAAACTGCAGCTGCCGATGGGTGAAGATGCGCCCGAGATGATGCGTTTTTACGGTTATTGCGGTTGGCAAGCCGGTCAATTGGCGCAAGAAGTCGCGGCAGGGGCGTGGCGTACCGTAGAGGTCGATCTGGGTTGGGCGGCACAACAAGCGCCGCAGACCTTGTGGGAAACCCTGCAGGCATGGTGGGGGTGGG
>JAOUGF010000593.1 GCA_029857925.1 Gammaproteobacteria bacterium | reverse complement strand
ACCGCGTGCGCCACCCACACAATCAAAACAGATGACACGTTTCAATTTGCGGGTGAATCCGCCGTAACCCTCGTGAACAGTGAAATTCTCTACGTGAAAAATACGCGGCTGGACGGTAACGGCCTTATCGCAGCGGATTATTACACTGATGTGCCGGTGCGGCTTACGCCGCAACAAATTACCTCTGTCAGTGATATTGATTATTGGCGTGGCGCGAAATACGGCGCGTTGATCATACCCACAATCAGTTTTTTGGCGCTGTACACCACTATGCCACCTGAAACACATAGTGATTTTACGTTACCCAACGCGTTGATCGCATTGCTCGCAAGCGCGGTGACCGTGCCGATAGGCGCAGTTGCAGGCGGCATGATAGGTTACACAAACACCTATCAATACCCAACCCTACCGCCAGCAAATAACGATACCACGACACCTATCACACCGCTGCCGCGATCAAACTTTCGACGCACGCCGTTGCATCTCGCACTGACGGCGGGTGGCGGATACGGTGCTTTGCCGAGCATACCATCGTCTAGGCGCGCAGAACTGAAACAACGAGGCGTACCCGTAGGTAACGTCGGCTATCACGCGGGGTACAATTTTTCCTCTACCCAGTCCGCTGGTCTGGCATTCGATCTTCTCATTGGAAAGGAGTCTTCGTTTAACGGCGATGTGATAAATCAGTTCGGCTCGCTAAACAGCTACCGGATACGCAGGAGCATCGCATCGATGAACGCCTATTATGCATATATTCCAAATGTTCGCGGTCTGTATTACCAGGGTTCAGTCGGCATTGCGTCGTACAGGGCAATGATAGATAAAAAGTGTTGCGATGGATTGCTAGAAAATACGCAAGAATCGCATATTTTAAATGGGTTCACAGTGGGTTTAGAGACTGGATATCGATGGCGTTTGCAAAAACATACTTTTTTTAAATGCGCAGCTGCATCAAGAGTATACGGTCTCAACTCCCAAATCGCGGCCACTGCCGCTGCACTCGCTGGCATCGAATGGATGTAATGTTATTTTCCAGATGTCCCCTATGCCGCAATCAGCGGTCATCTGGTCACGAACATGACGCCTCGCGCGCGGTTCATTTAGGTAAATTTCGAATTGAAACGCTTTTTCTAATAAACGATAGTTTAGTAGCATCCGTAAAATTTGCATTTCGGCGCCGCGCCTTTGCAATTATTGCTATTACCGCCTTTCCGTGGCAGACTAGTTTCGATGAATGACCCCCACCAGATTCGAGCACTGGAAGAAATGTTGTTAACACCGTCGTCTACGTTCACGCATGCGGATTGGGAACGTTTGATCGACGATGATTTCAAAGAGTTCGGCAAATCCGGCCAGGTCCATCGCAAGGCGGATGCGATTCAATATCTGTTGTCCGCGCGTACTGACGGTTATTCCATCGTGCATTTTGATGCTTTGCCGTTGGGCGCGGATGTGGTGCTGGTCAATTACACACTGCTCAGCGGCAACACACCCCACTCTAACCGCAGTTCGATCTGGCGGCGTTCTGCCACAGGTTGGCGGATTGTCTACCATCAAGGTACGCGCATCGCATAAGCGGCGTGTGGGGCGTGTTTTCGCGGTAGAATTTGCTACACTTCATTCATTTCACTTGATGCCGTTTAGACCATGCACATCCACCTCATCGCCGTCGGTAAACGCCTAGACACTTGGGTGCAACAAGGTTACGACGAGTACGCCAAGCGCCTACCGCGCGAGTGCAGCCTGCGCCTGATCGAAATCGAACCCGGCCGTCGCAGCAAGGCCGGGGATGTCGCGCGCGCGAAGGCCGAGGAGGAACAGGCCATGCTTGCCGCAATCCCCGCACGCGCGCAGGTCATCGCGCTGGATGAGCGCGGCAAGTTGTGGAATACCGTGCAATTGTCGCAAAAACTCGATGGCTGGTTGCACGGAGGGGCCGACGTGGCGTTGTTGGTCGGCGGGGCCGATGGGCTCACCGATGCGTGTCGCGCCCGCGCGCAGGACGTTTGGTCGTTGTCCCATCTTACGCTGCCCCACGGCCTGGTGCGCATCGTACTGGCCGAGCAACTCTATCGCGCGTGGAGTATACTGCACAACCATCCCTACCATCGCGCGTAACACCTTGTATGTCACTGGTATTAAAGCATCCACCGCCGTTGGCGTTGTACATCCATATCCCGTGGT
>JAOUGF010000591.1 GCA_029857925.1 Gammaproteobacteria bacterium | reverse complement strand
ATGACGACACCCAATTCGATGGCGATACCTGCCAATGCGATCAGCCCTATCGCTACCGCCACGGATAAGTGGTATCCCAATGCATAGACGTACCAAATCGCGCCTACCAACGCGAGTGGCAGACATAACAAGATGAGCGTGGTTTTTACAAAGTTGCGAAAATATACCATGAGTAACGCAATGACAATCAACAGTGTAAAAGGGGCGATGATGCTCAGGCGTTGTTTGGCGCGCGCATAGTGCAAGTATTGGCCTGACCACGCATAGGTATATCCGGGCGCCGCGTGCACATGTTGAGCTAACGCGTGTTGCGCGGCATCTAGATAACTTCCGATGTCATTGTCGCCGATGTCGATAAAAACATAACTGACCAAACGTCCGTTTTCGCTCTTTATTTCCACGGGGGCGTCGACGATAGCAATACGCGCGAGCGCGCCGATCGCGACACGTGCGCCACTGGGGGTGGCGATACGCGTTTCCGCCAGCGCTTCCAACGAATCGCGAAAATTACGTTGGTAGCGAAGATTTATGCCGAATCGCTGGCGGCCATCGATTGCGGTTGCGATTTCACGGCCACCGATTGCAGTCTCCAAGACTTCGCGCACCGCTGCCGCCGTGATGCCATAGCGCGCTGCCTGAGTGCGATCGAGTTCAATGTCTACATAGTGGCCGCCTGCGGCGCGCTCCGCAAACACTGTACGCGTCGCAGGTAGGGGTTTTAGCGCCGCTTCAATTTCTGTTGCTAGTTTTTCGATACCCTGCAAGTCGGCGCCGCTGATTTTGATTCCGAGGGTGCTGCGTATGCCGGTGGCCAACATGTCGATGCGCGTGCGTATCGGGTAACCCCATGAATTGGTGAGCCCGGGTAGACGTAGATGTTCATCCATACGTTTAATCAGATCTGCAAGTGTGCCGCCATTGGGCCATTGCGCGCGCGGTTTCAGCAGGATGGTGGTCTCCAACATCGTCAGGGGTGCCGGATCGGTTGCGGTATCCGCGCGCCCGGCCTTCCCGAACACTTGTTCAACTTCCGGCATGTCGCGTATCAAGCGATCCGTGAGCTGCAAGATGTGGGTGGCTTCATCCAGCGAGACGCCGGGCAGCGTCGTCGGCATGTACAAAATGTCACCCTCATCCAAGGGCGGCATAAATTCACTGCCAAGTTTATAGAGCGGCCACGCCAAACTGAGCACACACAGCGTGGCGGCGAGAATAATCTGACCACGATGCGCTAAGGAATAGCGCAACAGAGGCCGATACAGGTTTTGAAAGAATCGCGTGAGCGGGTTGTCGCTCTCTTTGCGTATCCGACCGCGAATAAGATAGCCCATGAGTACAGGAATTAACGTGATCGACAATCCGGCAGCAACGGCCATCGCATAGGTTTTTGTCGCCGCAAGCGGGCCGAACAATTTACCTTCTTGTCCGGTCAATGCGAAAACGGGTAAAAAGGATACTGCGATGATGAGTAACGAGAAGAAAATCGCGGGTCCAACTTCAATGCTAGCGGTGCGCGCAATTTGCCAATAGTCGATCGGATGTTGGGCACGTTCCAAGTGTTTGTGCATATTTTCGATCATGACGATAGCGCCATCCACCATCGTTCCGATGGCGATCGCAATGCCGCCCAATGACATGATATTGGCGCTCATGCCTTGTGTACCCATAATAATGAATGCGGCGAGTATACCCAGGGGCAGCGTCACAACCGCCACCAACGATGAACGAAGATGAAACAAAAACACTAAACACGCCAGTGCGACGGCTAAGGATTCTTCCAATAATTTGTCGCGTAATGTGGCGATCGCGCGGGAGATGACCCCGGAGCGATCGTAAGTGACCACCAATTCTACGCCTGGCGGAAGGGCGCCGCGCACGCGCGCAAGTTTTTCCTTCACCGCCGCGATGGTGCGTAGCGCGTTTTCTTGATAACGCATAATGACCACACCGCCGGTCACTTCACCTTCGCCGTTAAGGTCTGCAACGCCCCGGCGCAATGCAGGTCCCGTTTGCACCGCCGCAACATCGGCCAGGCGCAGGGGTAAACCTTCTTTATTCAGCCCTAGCGGTATGTTACGAAAATCTTCTACGCGGCTGAGGTACGCCTGGTAGCGCACAGCGTATTCGGTGTGCCCCATCTCTATCACCGAGCCGCCACCCGCAGCATTCGCTTCGCGAATTGCGGTG
>JAOUGF010000590.1 GCA_029857925.1 Gammaproteobacteria bacterium | reverse complement strand
GTACCCACCCAAGCCGCGCCGTCGCACACGCCTGCTGCCCCGACCAGGGCGAAGGCGTCCACCGGTCACGCGCACGCGAGTCCCCACGTCGCCGTCGCGCACGGGCATGACAAGATGACGCAAGAGTTCGATAGATTTTAGGAGCACGCAATGAGCATGGTAGCCACCAAACCCCGCAAGGTCGACGAGCATCGCCAGTTTTTGACCTTTCGATTGGGGGATGAACTATTTTCTATCGGCATCGACATCGTCAAAGAAATTATCGAATACGGCAATGTAACCGAGGTGCCTGCGATGCCACCGCAAATGCGCGGGGTCATCAATCTGCGTGGCCAGGCCGTACCGGTGGTGGACCTGGTGGCATGGTTTGGTCGTGGCGCCTCCAAGGTCACGCGTCGCACCTGTATCGTCATCATCGAATTGGACGAAGGTATGGCGGCGGGCGCCGCGCATCGCTTCATCGGCATGATGGTCGATACCGTCAACGAGGTATTGGATATCCCTGCCGCAGATATACAACCGCCGCCAACCTTTGGGACGACCATACGCGCAGACTACGTGAAGGGCATGGGTCAGGTGCAGGGCAAATTTATTATGATCCTCGATATCGCCCGATTGTTGTTGTCTACCGACGTGGCAATCGTGAGTGGGCGTCCCGCCCAAGGTTCGGCGATGGACGCGCCGCAGGGCGAATGCCCAACGCTCACCGCCGTATTAAAAGAGATGCGCCAGGGTGGCATGTCAGGGGCCGAGTCCGCGCTCGTGCGTCACACCGCACAGCCGAAGTAGACACCTTAGTTGAGCCATTGCTATCGTCGCGTCCCTAGACAGGGCTCAGCGCATCAATGGTAGCGCCCGATGCCGCCGGTTAGCACCCTAAAAACAACCTAAAAATAAATGTAGTTTGATGGGTTTTTGCAACAAAAAGTGAATATTTGCCCTGCCGGTGTCGGAAAACTTTACAAACAGCCCCCATAAACATTAGAATCAGCAATGTGAATACCGATTTATTAACCCTATTAAAAATATCATCTTACCGGTGTTTATCCCAGTCTCTATTTCACGACAGGTGTTTTACCTGCATTCTTCGTTGAATTGCAGAAAAACTGTCGGAATTTTATGCACATTTTGTAAAAAATCAGCTATTTCAATTAGAAAACAAATACATATAGTGATTTCCACACATCTTAACGGGCCTGTATCCACGTTTTTACGTAGGCTTTAGATCTGGCAGTCGGCCCCGATTGTCGGAATTATTTACACTTTTATAGGCAAAGGGCTGGGGGTAAACTTGGGAAATATTGTAACAATTTGAAATATATACAAAATAACATAGTGGCACGTACAATGCAGTTACCTTGGCAACAATGGCAGGGATTCACTTCCTGGAGGGGCTATCAACCTCCCGCCCACCGATGATAGGAAATAGCACGACAGGTGGGGCTCGTCCTTCTAAAGGCATGAGTGAAGCAGCTACCCGTTTAACTGTTGCACATGGGGAGTACGTGAATATGAGAACCTTGGCATTTGTGCTCATGATGTTAGGGTCTATGCAGGTGTTTGCCGGCCAAGTGGATAAAGAAATTCACTGCTTGGCAAAGAATATTTACCATGAAGCCCGTGGTGAACCCGACGCCGGTCAATTGGCCGTGGCGTTGGTGACGATGAACCGTGTGTACAGTGGCAAATACCCCAATACTGTGTGTGACGTGGTGTGGCAGGCCTATCAATTCAGCTGGACCATGGATGAAGAAATTTATAAAGTTGTGGATGACGAGCAAAGCTGGCTCAAGGCCCAAACCTTGGCGACGATGGTGTATAAAAAATATGCGACGTTGCGTGATGATACCAAGGGTGCGTTGTATTATTACGCACCGAAAAAAGTCTATCCGCACTGGGCGCGCTTTAAGCAGGTGACGCGCACTATCGGTAGCCATGTCTTTTTGAAAGAGCGTTCATAACCAGGTTTTGAGTTTTTTATCGTACCACGTGTCTTTGCGAAGGGGCGCCCTGTCTAGGCAGCGGCGCCCCTTCGTTTTATTGTGAGCCATTTTAACCCTTCTATCACGCAACATTCACGCGTAGCGGCAGGGTGGACAAGCGCAGCGCATCCACCAAAAAGCGGTTAATCTGTATCGTCACGGTATTATGCATGCGGCATCTAAAATAGTGCGCTCCCACGTCCCTC
>JAOUGF010000589.1 GCA_029857925.1 Gammaproteobacteria bacterium | reverse complement strand
TGGCCGCGCGGCGGTGACATCGAGGCGAGCAATAACGTGCCTCCTGAGCTCGTGCGAATTTCGCCCGGTGATGCCAACGAGCAAATATGCGCCCAAGTCCAGCGACACGGGTAGATTTTTATTGTATTTTTATTTTGGTATTTCCTAAACCGGTGTGTTGCGGCTTGAGCAACCTCCGGCTCGGCTATTTACTACCTGCAGTAAGTAGAAGTTTTATGACCTCCGACGACGCCAAGAGACGCATTCTTGCCGAGGCTAAAAACTTGATAAAACACTATGTAAATCAAAATATTAGAGATAAATAAAGCGCTGACAATGGGGGCATATATAGTGCCGCCATTCATCATCATCTCCCGGGTAAGACCGATCTTGATACGGCCGATGGCGCACCCCCGTTGGCGTAATTTGTCGGCGATCGCGACCGCAGGTATCAAAAACAACCAGATAATGCGCGGGTTTCGTTGATCGCACCGCCGCTGCATTATACCAGTAAATCGCGTATGAACAGCCCACTTGGCGCGCTGGAGTTACCACCCAGCGGTTGCACGCAAGTTTTGCACACGCTGCGTACACTGCAGGCCCTGGTGTGTCGTTTTCAAAGCTAGAGTGCGTCAACGCATGGTCCGCAGGCGTTGTATATTATCCCGACGCCGTGAATTGGCAGTGACATTGTCTTGTAGGCTATAATGGCATCATTTAGGCAACCGGCGCATTCCCTATGATTTCTATCATTACTGCGGTTTACAATCAACTCGCCGTCAATCAGATCTTCGTCGAAAACCTACGACGCTATTCCCGTTTACCCCACGAACTCATCATCATCGACAACCATTCCAATGACGGTAGCCGCGAGTATTTTCACTCCGTCGGTGCGCGGGTCATCGAGAATGACGCGAATTATAGCTACCCGGTGTGTCAAAACAAGGGCATAGCAATCGCCAAATATCCAACCTACGCCTTTCTAAACAATGACATTATCGTCGCGCCCGGTTGGGATGAAAAACTCTTGGCGGTGATGCGCCATCACGACCTCGATATCGCTACCCCCAGCGACGTCGAGCGTTCGGAAAATCCCAAAAGCACGCGTCGACTCAAACGTCGTTGGCAACGCATCAAAAATTTCTTGGGATTGTTCGGATATCGCAAATCCAACTTGGAGCGCATGCATCGCTGGATGTATAGAGGAGGTTGGGAGGCCTTTTGCGCGCGCCGGGAACAAATCTTCGGTACCCAGATTATCGAGGCGTTTTCAGGGAACAGCATTATGATGACTCGCAATGGGTTGGACAAAGTCGGTTTGTGGGACGAACGCATCCAGGCGGCGGATTTCGATCTCTATATTCGCGCCCGCAAGCGTTTCGAGGAAAAAGGCGATGTAAAACCCGTGCACGTAGCGTTGGGCGTGTTTCACCATCATTATGTCCGCATGACGATGAAAACGCGCTACCCACCGTTCGCCGATCGCGCCAATATAGTCACACTGGCACAAAAGTGGGGTGAAGAAACGGTGCGCCACTATACCGGCCGGTTTTAACGCATCCCTGAATAATCCGCTGAAACGGCATCTGGATCTGCGTCGCAGAACAAAACCAGCGTCAGGCCTAGCTCCGTGCCTCATCGCTAGCGCGGATTATTCGCCCCACCCAAGGAAGCGCAATTCAAAATAGTTCGCAATTTCTATCTTGCCATACCCACTGCTTGGATAACCCCGCAAATACATCGGTTATCTGTCACCTTGTGAAGTCTTCCATGAAGTTAGGTAGGCTGCGGTTGAAATGTAAAATTGTCATCAAAAGTGAAAAAGCTTCACCTGACCCTGGTGTTTTTCGGTATAGCGCTTTAACCCCTGAGGAGAATTTAAAATTAACAATTACGTTATTTGTTTTGGATTGGTAGATGTAGGGGTGGCGGTTAATTGCGATTTTTAGGTTTCAAAGAACAGATGAGTGAGCAGGTTGTTTGAGCGCGCGCGGTATGATGCATCCGCTGAGTGATAAATAGTAGGCCGTCGCATGTTTGCGCGTGCGCTTAAATTCGAAATCATTTTTTTTGGTGGAAAACGAACGCCATGTCTGGCAATCACCGCGCGTGTTATTAAAAAATGGGTGTCACGTTACCTGTCCGCTACGACGCTATCAAGATGCTGCATGCTTAGAATATCATTAAAAAATGTAGAAATCGCGTGTAAAAAAAAGTACCAA
>JAOUGF010000588.1 GCA_029857925.1 Gammaproteobacteria bacterium | reverse complement strand
GAAAAAGGTCAGCACGAGCTCATGCCATTTGCGCAACGGGTCGCGCGACGCACTCAGAAACATGTTTTTAACGGTTTGTTGCGAAATCGTGCTGGCGCCGTAGACGACGCGCTTTTTGGCGAGGTTGTATTCCATCGCCTCTAAAAACGCATCCGGGTCGAAACCGCTGTGCGAGTAGAAGCGTGAGTCTTCCGACACAATGACCGCGCGCAGCAAGTGGTCTGGAACATTGCGGATAGAAATGGGTTGCCAACGCAACGCGGGCATTTCCGGATGTGCCTGTTTATCCTTGCGGTATTTTTCGATAAATTTCGACGCCGGTACAGGGTTTTTGTTGTAGCGGTTCCAGTCGGGCCAAATGCCTACGAGGTAGCCGACATCAAACACCAGCAGGGCCAATAGTATACGTGGCGTCCACACCAACAACTTTTTCAACCACCGCATAGCTTAATCACCTAGAGATAGACCGCAACCGCATACCCAAACGCCGGGCATTATACCCTAGCCAGGGTCTTCGATCCTTGCAACATTAAGTCCTATGGGGGTCATAACACATAGTAGAGGATCGCAAAGTAGTGGCTGATGGACCCCGCCAATACAAACAGGTGCCAGAGACCGTGGGCCGCGTTGTGTGCACTTGCGCGCGCGTAAAAATACAGCCCACTGGTATAGAACACCCCCCCGGCGAGCAGTAATGAGGCCCCTCCGGCCCCTATTTGCCTATACAAGGGCATGATCGCGACGACCATCAGCCAGCCCATCAGCAGGTAGATGATCATCGGGATATAGCGTTTTCCCCGTTGGGGTCGCATGTCGATTAACAGGCCCATCAGCGCCAAGCCCCAGATAACCGCGAATAACCACCAACCCCAGGTGTCACGCAGCGTGACCAACGCGAACGGGGTATAGGTGCCGGCGATCAAAACATAGATCGCGGCATGATCGAGTTTATTAAATACGCGTTTGGCCGTGCCTTCGGTAAGGCCGTGGTAGAGCGTGGACACCAAGTAGAGTTGAAATAAAGAATAACCGTAAAGGCTGACGCTGACGATTTTCCATGGGTCTGCCTGCAGGGACGCGAGTATGACAAGCACCACAAGACCGGCCAGTGCCGCCACAGCGCCGATCAGATGAGTCACGCTATTGAATACCTCTCCCTTGTACATGCGTATAAACCTCAAATCGTGGTCGCGCAGGACACCAAATAAACGCAATTTAATAATGGTATCGTAGGCTGATGATATCCACCTGTCCTTTCCAGGTATATCGCTACTTTTTCATAAGAATTTGGCCATGTCAAAACGCGTGTTAGGTTTATGTATTTCATTGGTATTGTCGCTTGCGGCAGCGGGGGCGTCGGCGATTACGACACCCAACAAGGGTAACGCCCCCCCGGTTGCAGGCCCTGTAGACGCCTTTCGCAATAATATCGCAGGGCTGACCTTTGCGATCGACTCCGGGCAATTTCACGGAAGACGCTTGGCCGGATTGTATCAATTTCGGGGCATACTCCGCAGTGACCTGATGGAGTTGCAACCGGCGCTGGAGGATTTGGGTAAGGCGATACGCTTGGATGCTAAAAATCCTGAAAACCATCTGCAATATGCCAATGTGTTGGCCAAGCTGAAGCGTGACGATGCGGCGCTCGCGGCGTTGAATAAGGCGGAAAAACTCAACCCGCGCCTGCCCGCGTTGTATATGCAACGCGGATATATTTATTACTATCGCCACCAGCACCGTCAGGCGTTAAGCGCCTTTGAGCAGGCCTGGAAGTTAAACACCAAGGATGCGTATTCCTTGCTTTGGATATACATTGCCGCCGAAAAGACGTCGGGCCAGGGGCGCGCGGCGTTGGCGACGCGCATCGCGGACATCACGCTGGACGAGTGGCCGGGCAAACTTCTTAAACTCTATGTCGGTGGGCTAGACGTTGCGCAGTTTACTGCGGAATTGAGCGCTGACCGGCCCAGCCCATGGCAAGAGGTCGAAGCGCATTTTTATCTAGGGCAATTCCTCAATGTAAACGGCGAACGCGAGGCGGCCGCCCAGGCGTTTCAACGCGCACAGGGCATGCACCTCGTGGAGTTTATCGAGCACCATCTTGCGCTGCGTGAGTTGGAGGCGCGGCTAGGCGAATTATAGTCCGGCGTGTCGCTGGCGGCCTTGCACGCGGGGCAGCAGATTCTCGGCGAATGCGCTGGGGGATG
>JAOUGF010000587.1 GCA_029857925.1 Gammaproteobacteria bacterium | reverse complement strand
CGATCGCATAGGCGCAGGGCCGTGGCATAACGCCAAGGGCGCTGTGATCGCAAAGAATGTCGAAGAATTGCACTCCAGCCGCAACAATATCAACAAAGTAACCGCACTTGACGAAAAAGGCCGACCAGTGAATGGTCGCGGCGACAATCCGAACAAACACGACATCCTCACCGGCTCGCGCGTCGATGGCTCCGCTTTCGCCCCCGCTCCCCCATTTCATGATATGACCTGCGGCAACTGGACGCTGGAGGCCGACGACGGCTCTGCGATGATCGGCCATCACGATAGAATTGGCCCCAACGATAGCTTGTGGGCGACGTCGTGGAATTCTGCGCATCCTACGCGCGGGTGTTCACCCAAAGGCGTTCAAAGCACCGGCGGCGACGCATTGTTGTATTGTTTTGCAGTGAAGTGAGTATGCATTAAACCGAATCGCCGAACGATTAGGTGTTTGAGCCGCGAAAAAAAGCGGGCGGGAAAAAGTGTTTTTTTCGTATTTGTTTGGGGGCCGTCTATGTTTGAACGATTCAAGACGTACAAGCAATTGCAATGGGCAGACCTATGCAAGATCGAGACACCGTTATTTGCGCGACGTATATTGACCGATTACCACATCGAACGTGGAATTCGCAGTTGGGAGTTGCGCGAGTTATACGAGGCGCTGAATGGCACTTCGGCCGGAGCGGCGCCCTCGGATCAACGGCAAATCGCCAAGGCCTTGCTTGTTGAACTTGAAAAGGGCCGGTTGTTTTATTTGCGGGAAAAGCCTTTACAACCTTTATTACAATGGCGGGAAGATAAAGACCTGCCGAATGGCGGTCGTTGGCAGGTTCGCGATCATATCAATAGCAATTTTACATTCCTGCATCATCGAATCGACACGATGTTGCTACTCGATAGGCAAAGGCTGCGGCGAGAAACTGCGGATACTGAGCCCGAGGCTTCTGCGAAGGCTGCACCTGCGGTAACCCCGGATGCCACGCAAACTATAGCATTGGAGGCCTTGGTGGAGGTTGTCGAACGATCCGGGTGGGGTATTATCGCCGGGGCAACGGCGACGTATTCCTCCGACGATTTACCAAAACACGGCGAACGTACCAACACTGACGGGGTGTTTCGTCAGTATGTCAACCTGGACAAAAATATATCGGGCAAAGACCAGCGTCGACCCGATAGCGACCGCTTCGTAGAATTTCGCGCCAAGATTAAATGGGCGTCCAGTGATACGAACAAATCGCTTGCTGGAAAGAGAGTCTATTTTTCCTGCGCGCTAACCAAACATAGTAGTTCCAAGCGGCCGGATTCGCTTAACGGCGATCAGAATCATGGGTTTAACCGCGTGAATGGGCCTAAAGAAATCGAAGTCACCACCGATGCGAAAGGTTGGACACCTGTAGTTAGGTTTTATCTAACGCAATACGCGGGGGACCGATTCGCGATCTCCGCGCAGGCCGATGAAAACGACTCCGGCGTCGCCTCGGGTGTGAAATTGCAAGCTGGGCCCTATGCAGTGTGGCGAAAGTTTTGGTATCAACTGACGCACGCGACATGGAAAACGATAAGCACGCCTACCAAATCCATTGCCGCCTATAAAAAACTTGCGGCTGAAATGGCGGCCGGAGATGCGAATACCTTCGGCAAAACGGACGTTACAAATGCGGATCGCACATTTTATCCCAGCTGGATGGTCGTTCCAGGGAGCAATTCCGCCGCCGATGAGGTCGTCATCGGCGGCCACAATCGGGCGTGGTTTTATAAGCGATTCAAGGCTGATGCGACTCAGCCGGTGAAAGGCCATTTAATTATTTGCGATCATCAGTGGGATCCGGCGGGCAAGACCGACAAGCAAAGATTTATTCTGTCTGCGCGCAGCGAGGATATTAGTTTCAAACTCAAAGACTGGAACTGCGGCATTTTAAAGCCGGCGCTGACGGGTAGTTTGGTCGTCGAGGGAAAATGGAGTGCCTCGCGGGATGGTAAAGTTCTAAAAGAGGGTTCGCTTACCGATACAAACATCCTCGTAAACAAAAATCGACCTTCGTTGGCAACGGTGACGATTGAATTACCGGCAGAGTGTCCGGATCCGGCCAGTCACAAAGTCGTTGTTGATCTGG
Source organism: Gammaproteobacteria bacterium (assembly GCA_029857925.1). Taxonomy (GTDB): domain Bacteria; phylum Pseudomonadota; class Gammaproteobacteria; order S012-40; family S012-40; genus CAKKRP01. The sequence goes on along the minus strand of JAOUGF010000587.1, from coordinate 94 downwards.
CGTTGAGCGTCGGGCAGTATTTTGCTGGGGAATCAAACGGCAATCAAATGCTGATCGTCTACGCCTCGGGAGAAGACAAAGAATTTAATCAAGT
>JAOUGF010000586.1 GCA_029857925.1 Gammaproteobacteria bacterium | reverse complement strand
ACCGTATCAATGGCGCAGCAGCCAAACCGGCGTCGCGACCATCGATGCGACCAGTGGTTTACTGACAGCGAAGTCGCCAGGGGCGACGACGATCACGGTGACGGACAGCACCGGCTTAACCGCAAACGCCAGCGTGTCGGTGGTGTCTAGCGGCGGTGGCGGCACGTCCCCCAACCTCACGCTATTACCTAGCGGCCTGAAGATCGTGAAGGTAGGCGCGACACTGCAATTCAGCGTGACGGGCGGCACCGCACCCTATACCTGGGGCACCGCGAACAGCGCGCTAGGTTCCGTAGATGCCACGGGCCTCTTTTTGGGCATCGCACCTGGCATTACGACCGTTAACGTGCGCGACGCCAACGGCAATACTGCGGTCAGCGCGAATATTATCGTGTCGCTACAATAAGCGAGGACAGTTGCACGAATTGCAATTGATAATTACATGTTTTGCGATTACATTCACAGAGGTGCCTTGAAGATAATTTGTTGATGCGACATTTTGGAACCTAACTCGTTGACCGGCTCGCCATGCGTGCATCTCACGATCGCCGCATTGTCCGCGCCGCTCGTCTAATTTTCTGCTCGGCTCCATTCTCGTCGCGTGTTTGCTGCTGAGCAGCCGGAAAAATAGGATGCACGTTGTGTCTTGCATGCCCCCTCACCCTCTATGACCACTTCCTTGGCCGTTGACCCCACACTTTCGCTCGCCCTAAAAATCGGTTCTGGTATTTTATGGACGATGGCCTATATTCTGATATTCCGTCGCGGGCTTAAGGATCGTACCTACGGCATGCCGTTGGCGGCGTTGGCGGCAAACTTCGCGTGGGAGGCCATCTTTTCGTTTCTGTTACCGCACAAACCACCGCAACTGTATATTGATCGCGTCTGGTTTTTGTTTGACGTAGGCCTCGTCTGGCAAGCGCTGCGTTACGGTCGCGCCGAAATGCCTCACCCGTGGCTCGCGCGCCGTTTTCCCTGGGTGGCGTCGGCCACATTTCTGTGCGCGTTTACGGCCGTGTGGACCACCACCCAACAATTCGAAGACTGGAACGGCATGTATGCCGCGTTCGGTCAAAATTTGATGATGTCTGTACTGTTTGTCGCGATGTTGTTGCGCCGTGATGACATACGCGGCCAGTCGTTGTGGATTGGCATCACCAAGATGGCGGGCACCGTGCTCCCTTCGCTGCTCTTTTACCTGAAATACCCCGACGCACCCTTGTTGAATTTTCTTTATGTCGCAATCTTTCTGTTCGACTTGCTGTATTGCATATTGCTGTATAAAAAGATTCGGTCTATGGGAAATAACCCTTGGAAGCGTCTATAAAATTAATGGGCACGCAGACGTCGGTGTCAGATCATGCCTTTAGCCTTCCCATTCACTCCCCACCCTCCACCCACCCCTGCATCAACGCCTTAATCTGCGTCTGATACTTCGCCCCGACGGAATCGCACTTCGCACGAAACGCATCCAACAACGCCTCGGGGATTTTTATGCTGATCAGTTTCGTCGCCGACGGCTTGCCTTGCATCAACCGGAAGGCCTCCAAGAATTCGGCGATTTGCAATGGCGTGGCGGTTCGCCATTGTTCCAAATACTCGTCGGAAAAATATTGCACCGGTCTTTCGCTCATTGTAGTTTCTCCAACGCGCGGATATCTTCCAAAATCTACATTTGATATTTCACCCCCACCGAATCGCACCTGTGCGAAAGGACTCCAACAACGCCTCGGGAATTTTGTGGCTGATCAGCTTCTTCGCAGATGGTTTGCCTTACACCCACTTTGTAGTGTATGCCGTGCGCACTACATGCGGCGCAAGCTGAAATCATGTTAATCACGGTGTAACAGACATTTATCCATCATTAATTTCTTGATGACAATTATAATGCTATAATCTACAGACGACCCATTCAAGAATTTCTAATATGTTAAAAAGTAAAAGAATCGTGTCTTTTGCCTATCTTCTAGCCTTTGCCACAGCTTGGGTGGCCATGGGATGCAGCAAACACGAGCACCCAGCGGCTGAACAGCCTCAACCCCCTCTCGTCAATCGATTGGCCTTCTCCATCGATGGCGGGCCGGAAATAACCTACGAAGGGCCTTCGACACCTACCCAAGACGCCACAGACAGATTGAATGCTAATATTGGCCTTTGGACTGGAGACCAGACATCCAACGCTAACGCATCGGGCGTTTTCCTTATGGCA
>JAOUGF010000057.1 GCA_029857925.1 Gammaproteobacteria bacterium | reverse complement strand
ATTGGTTTTTATGCGTGGCCGTCATCGCGTTGGTGGTTGGCTTTCAGTCGTCCAGTAATCTTGCGGCGGCCTACGGGCTTGCGGTGACCGGCGATATGGTCATTACGTCGTTGCTGGCGATGGTGGTCGTGGCGCGCTTGTGGGGTTGGGGCTGGCTGCGCGCGGGTGCGTTGTTTTCGCTGTTTCTGGTGCTTGAATTGGCGTTTTTTGCGGCCAATGTGTTGAAAATTCCGGACGGCGGTTGGTTTCCGATACTCGGTGGAATCGTGATCTTCACGCTGATGACGACCTGGAAGCGGGGGCGTGAATTGCTGTATGAGCGCGTACATGCCGACGCAATCGAATTGGAACCGTTTATTAAAACCTTGGCGGCCTCGCGTTATACACGCGTGCCAGGGACGGCGGTGTTTATGATCGCCAACCCGTACGTCGTACCGCCCGCCTTGTTGCATAATCTAAAACACAACAAGGTGGTGCACGAACAAATCGTGATCGCGTCGGTGTCGGTCACCGACGAACCGCACGTCACGGACGATCAACGCGTGCAGATCGAATGCATGATGCCCAAATTTTATCGCGTGCGGGTGTCGTATGGGTTTAAAGACAGCCCCGACATCCCCAAGGCGTTGGAATTGTGCAGGGAACGCGGTCTGTTTATCGATGCGATGGATACATCCTATTTCTTAGGGCGTGAAACATTGATCCCGAAAATCCATTCCGACATGGCGTTTTGGCGCGAAAAGGTGTTTATTTCGATGTCGCGTAACACTAGCTCGGCGACCAACTATTTTAAATTGCCGACCAATCGCGTGGTCGAGTTGGGTACACAGGTGGTGTTGTAGCGCAGGTCGGCTGAGGGTTAGGGAGCGGCGATGCAGTTTCAAGGATACAAAGTCAGTCTGTTCGCGCTACTGATGTCATGTTCCCCAGGCCTTTACGCCCTACATCTACCGTTGTGGGAAGCGGGTGTCGGGGCCTCCACTTTGCGTATCCCCGCATATCGCGGCAGTCCCAGCGTGGTCTATTATGCGGTACCTTTTCCCTATTTTATTTATCGCGGCGAGGTGGTGCGCGTAGACGGGGAGGGTGTCAGCGGACGGGTGTTTGATCGCGATAATATTCGACTGGATTTAAGCCTGGGCGGAAATGTCCCCGTGCGGCGAGAACAAAACGGCCTGCGTGCGGGGATGCCCGGCCTCGACCCCGTCGTTGAGGCGGGGCCGACGTTGAATATACGCTTGAGTGAAAAAGGCGCGCAAAACGACTATTGGGGGCTGCATTTCCCGTTGCGCCCGGTGTTTTCCGCCGCAAATAGGCATCTCTTTCCTGAACCGGCGTATCGCGGATGGGTGTTGGCGCCCCACGTGGAATGGCAAACGCTGTGGCGCTCCCGTAGCGGTCTCTTTGGATTTAAATCTTCGCTAGGCGCATTGTATGGCGACGCACGCTATCACGAATATTTTTATGACGTAGCGCCCGCTTATGCCACTGCCACGCGCCCCGCGTACCAAGCCACTGCGGGTTATAGCGGCACGCGGTTTACCGGCATGCTCAGCTACTATGCGACACCGCACCTTTCCTTTACGCTCTATGTGCGCTATGACGAATTAAGCGGTGCGACATTTGAACATAGTCCGATTGTGACAGATAGGCACTATGCGATGGTCGCATTAACCGCGATCTGGGTATTTTGGTTTTCGGAACATCATGTTGAACATCTGTAATAAGTGACAGCAGGTGTGATGCCTGTGATGAGAATTCTTTTGCGCATCGCGCGTGGATTATTTTTCGCGTTTCGCCCGCGGGTGGGTTTGGTCATACACGTTGGCGAGGTGTTGATAATCGAGATGGGTATAGATTTGCGTGGTGGTGAGGTGCGCATGCCCCAACAATTCTTGTACGGCGCGTAGATCACCGCTGGATTCCAATACATGGCTTGCGCAGGAATGACGCAACATGTGAGGATAGACGCCGACCGACATGCCCTGTGCGCGACCCCACAATGCGACGCGCAATTGCACGGCGCGCGCGCGCAAGCGTGTGCCGTTGCGGGTCACGAACAGCGCGGATTCATCGTCGTGGACGTACAAACTGCGTTGCGCGAGCCACGCGTCTAACGCGACCCACGCGGCCTGTCCGACGGGCACGATACGTTCTTTTTGCCCCTTTCCTAACACGCGTACCGTGCCTTCGTACTTGTTCAGTACGGCGACATTCAAGCTGACCAATTCGGCCAGACGCAAACCGGAAGAATAAAGCAATTCCAACATCGCCCGATCACGCACGCTTAACCAATCTGTGTCGTGCACATCAACGAGTTGCGCCGCGCGATCGACGTCCAACACCTCGGGCAGGCGGCGGGGCGCCTTGGGCGCAGAGATGCCGGTGGCGGGGTTGCGTTGCGCGAGGTTCATCCGCATCAGGTAGCGGTAAAATCCGCGCAGTGCGGAGAGGGCGCGCGCGATGCTGCGGCCGTTACGGCCCTGTTGGTGTTGGCGCATCACAAACATACGCACCTGATCCGGCGCAATGTCTGTCCAGCGCACGCTGTCGCGGTCCGCGCCCGTAAAAAACTCCCGCGCTCGCAGCAGGTCGCGCCTATATGCCGCCACGCTGTGCGCCGAAAACCGCTTGTTTTCAGCGATGTAAGTTAAATATGTGTTGATTAGCGTAAGGTCGTCGCCGGTGCTCACGCCATCTCCGGGATATAGCGCCGCAAAACATTGGTCAAGGTCTCTGCCAATTGGGACAAAAACACCGTGCTCATCCCGGCGGCGAAACGCTGCGGGTCTTTGCTCGCGACGGCCACCAGGCCGAGCGCGGCGCGCGGCCCGGCCAAAGGCAACAAGGCTGCGGATTGTAGGCCGGTCGCATTTGCGCCGAACAGGGTTTCCATTTGTTCTTTGCTGAACTGGCCACATACCACCTGGCCGCGCTTAATCGCGGTTGCGAATAACACGCTTAACGCATTGAGATCGGCATACGCGGCAGGGATGCGTTCGGCCACGCTGGGCGTCCAGAACTTGGCACGCACCGCGTCGGCGTGAAAATCCTGGCGCAATTGCGCGGACACGATGTCCAGTACGGATTCTAAATCTTGGGCGAGGATCAGCGCTTGCGTCAGGCGATGGAGGCGCGCCACCAAGCGCTCATTCGTGCGTGCGATTTCGATCAAGTCGCGGATTTGATTGCGCAACGCGCGTTGTTGCTCGCGCATTACGCGCACTTGGCGTTCGATCAGCGAGGTGGCGCCGTCGGCGCCACGATGCGGAATTTCGATATCGGTCAAAATATCGCTATATTCATCACTCAAAAAACGTGGATGCTTGCGTAAATAGGCGGCGACATCATCGGCTTGCAACACAATATCCCCTTCCTCTAGCGTTTCTATCGACATGCTTACACCTCTATCGTCGCATCGAATACATGAGTGGCGGGCCCGGTCATCCATACAGGATGTCCTTCGCCCTGCCAACGGATGCGCAATTGCCCACCCGGCAGCGTCACCTCTACTCGTTCTTCTAGCAAACCTTGTGCTCGCCCCACTACTACGGCCGCGCAGGCCCCCGTTCCACAGGCCAAGGTCTCGCCTGCGCCGCGTTCATACACGCGCAGGCGCACGTGCCTGCGGTCCACCACCTGCATAAAACCCGCGTTCACGCGCCGCGGAAAGCGTGTGTGCGATTCGATTAATGGGCCCCACTGCGCGACGGGCGCAAGCGCCACATCGTCGACACGCGTGACGGCGTGCGGGTTGCCAATGGACACGGCGCCGATCTGCACGGTGTGTCCATTGATGTCTAAGGGATAATGATGTGCGCGTTGCGGCGCGTCAAACGGGATTTTGTCCGGTGCGAAGTCCGGCACACCCATATTGACGGTAACCTCGTCATTCTTTTCAATTGTCAGCACGATATTGCCGGCTGTCGTCGCTACACGCAATTCCGGCCGCGTCGAAAGACCGTGGCGTCGCACAAAGACCGCAAAACAACGTGCGCCGTTGCCGCACTGCTCCACCTCGCCGCCATCCGCATTGAAAATGCGATAGCGGAAATCAACCTCGGCGTTAGGCGCGGGTTCTACCAATAATAGTTGGTCGAAACCCACGCCAAAGCGCCGATTTGCAAAGGCGCGAATCTGCTCGGCGGCAAGGTGTACGTCCTGGCTCACGGCGTCAATGACCATGAAATCATTGCCTAAGCCGTGCATTTTTGAGAATTTTAATAGCATATCGCCTCTTAATTGGAGTTTTTTGGCCCGGCGTGCCAAACGATGCGGGCGCCTAGCTCGGGTTGCAGCGTGATGTGTGCGATCGCGTATTGTGCATGCAGCAACTGGGTCAGGCGTGCTAGCGTAGTCGGCCACTGCGCCAGATCTGCGACCACGACATGGGCGGACAGCATCACTTGCTGGGCGCCCAGCGTCCAGATATGCAAGTCGTGCACAGAATGCACACCTTCTACCGCCGCCATTGCATAGCCTACTTGATCCAATTGCAGGTGCGCGGGCACGCCCTCCAATACCACAGCGGTGACATCGCGCAATAAGTTTATACTAGAAAACCCGATCAAAACACAAATCAACAACGACAATAGCGGGTCCATCCACATCCAGCCATAGAAATAGACGACCGCGCCGCTGATCAAGGCCGCAACAGAGCCCAGCAGATCACCCATCACGTGCAACCACGCCCCCTGCAAATTGAGATCATGTGCATCGCCGTGCAGTGCCCGCGCGACGACGATATTGACGACCAATCCAAGCGCCGCGATCCCCATCGTCAACACCGCGTTGATGTCATGCGGGGCGGACAGGCGTTGGATCGCATGCCACGCAAGATTACCCGCGACGACCAACAACAATGCACCGTTAATAAGGGCGGTGAGCACCTCGGCGCGTAACAGCCCGTAGGAATGGCGTAGTGTCGGGGGGCGTTTGGCCAGCCATGCACCAAGTGCCGCCAGTCCCAGTGCGGAGGCGTCCGACACCATGTGCCCGGCGTCCCCGAGCAGCGCCAAGGAGTCTGCCAACCAGCCCCCCAGCGCCTCGACAACGGCAAACACGAGCGTGAGAATTAACGCAAAAATCAAGCGTTTGCTGGTGCCATGGTGATCGTGGCCATGCGCGTGTGTAGGGTTATGTGCGTGCGCGTGGTGGCCCGTGGGCGCGGGGTGTAGGGTATGCGTAGACATGCCGATACCTTGTTGTGAATGCATAACGGTCTAAGCGAATCCGAATCTGTTACACTGAATACTAGGCACTACACCTGCAAGGAGATTACGATGTCCCCCTTAAGCTCCGATCAAACTAACACGCTACGTGTGCAACTACAACGTCGGCAGGCCGAATTGCGACAGCTGGTGCAAGATGAACTGCGTCGTTCGCAGGGCGGTCGCTATGCCGAGCTCGCGGGCCAGGTGCATGACGCGGGCGATGCATCGGTGGCGGATCTCTTAGTGGATCTCGATCTGCGCCAACTCGATACCGAAATTAAAGAATTACGCGCCGTTGAGCATGCGATGCAAGAAATGCGCACGGGCGGTTATGGCTTGTGTACCCATTGCGGCGGCGAGATCCTATTTGAGCGCCTACGCGTGATGCCCCATGCACAGATGTGCATAAACTGTCAGGCGCATCACGAAAAGACCCATGTCGGGGGTACTACGCCGTCGATGTAAGTTACCTCGGGGCGGAAGCTGTCCGCCTCGAGATATGTCATCATGGGGTACTATGGTGATGCTTGGCCTTGTTCGCCACCTTCGCACGCTCTACGGCGGCAACGATCGCGGCCTTGGCGGCTTCAGCGCCGACCCAATCTTCCACGCGCACCCATTTGCCCTTTTCCAAGTCTTTGTAATGCTCAAAAAAGTGCTTGATCTGCTGCACCTGCAGCTCATGTAAGTCATGGATATCATTTATGTTATTGTATAACGTCGTGAGCTTGGTGATGGGCACGCCGACCAGCTTTTCATCGCGACCGGATTCGTCGGACATGTTCAACATCGCGATCGGGCGGCAACGCACGACGGTACCGGCCATCAACGGAAACGGTGTGATTACCAGCATGTCCGCGGGGTCTCCATCGTCCATCAACGTGTGCGGGATATACCCGTAGTTGGCCGGATAGTGCATGGGCGTCGCGATAAAGCGATCTACAAACATCGCGCCTGAGTCTTTATCCACCTCGTATTTTACCGGCGCGCTATATGCCGGAACCTCGATAATGACATTTACGTTATTGGGCACGTCCTTGCCGGCCCCGACGCGATCTAAAATCATACACACCTCAAAGTAAATAACCGTGATTGTGTGCATTATACGCGATTCGGGGGCGGAAATAAGGGGAAACAATATGCGCATAAGTACATACTATGCCCACATCAGGCATCCGCGTTTGTGACCGCGTCCCACACACCCTATAATGGCTGGTCTGGATTTCACATAGGAGCAATAGGATTATGCGTATTGTGTTATTGGGAGCGCCCGGATCGGGCAAGGGGACACAGGCCAAGATGTTGGTGGAGGCCTACCACGTTCCGCAGATTTCCACAGGAGACTTGTTGCGTGCCGCTGTCGCCGCAGGCAGCCCGTTGGGGAAAAAAGTCAAATCCATCATTGAAGCGGGTCAGTTGGTCACCGACGAGATCGTGATCGACCTGATTAAAGATCGTTTGAATCAAAAGGATGCGCAAAACGGCTTTATCCTCGACGGTTTCCCGCGCACCGTCAATCAAGCGGTGGCGTTAGACGCGTTACTGGCGATGTTCGGCTGGTCTATCCACGGCGCGGTGTTGATCGACGTACCGGCGGCGGATATCATCGCGCGCATCACCGGCCGTCGCAGTTGCGAATCTTGCGGCGCCATTTATAATATCTATTCTTCAAAACCGAAGGTCGCGGATAAATGCGACAAATGCAGCGGAAAACTTCTGCAACGTGCCGATGACACCGAAGATACCGTCAAAAAGCGTCTGCAAGTGTATGCCGAGCAGACCGCGCCGGTTGCCGATCATTATCGCAAGCAACAGAAATTTTATTCCGTAAAAGGCAATGGCGAGGTCGATGAGGTGTTTTCGCATCTGCGTGAAACCATCGCGCCTTTACCATTTAAGACACGTAAATAACCGAGAGCTTTTCCCATGACGACCCCGCTTTGGCCGCAGCAATATCCCCGTGTACGTATGCGTCGTATGCGCCGCGACGAGTTCAGTCGCCGCTTAATGCGCGAGAACACGTTGACGGTGGATCAGCTCATTTATCCGATGTTTGTGCTCGAAGGCGCAAATAAGCGCGAACCTATCGCCTCTATGCCCGGCGTGGAGCGTGTGAGCATAGATGAGTTATTGCGCGAGGCCGACAGCTTGGTGAGTCTGGGAGTGCCTGCGGTGGCCTTATTTCCGGTCACGCCGCAAGGGCAAAAAACGTTGGACGCGCGCGAGGCCTTCAATCCAGACGGCCTCGCACAACGCGCGGTACGCGAACTCAAAAAACGATTTCCACAACTCGGCGTCATCACCGACGTCGCGCTCGACCCGTTTACCACACACGGGCAAGACGGCCTGATCGACGACAGCGGCTATGTGATGAACGACGAGACCGTCGCGGTGCTGGTCAAGCAAGCGCTGTCCCACGCAGAGGCGGGGGCGGACGTCGTCGCACCGTCAGATATGATGGATGGGCGTATCGGTGAAATTCGCGCGGCGCTGGAACAGCACGGCCATATCCATACGCGCATCTTGGCCTATTCGGCGAAATACGCGTCGAGCTTTTATGGGCCGTTCCGAGATGCCGTCGGTTCCGCCGCCAACTTGGCGGGCGGTAACAAATACAGTTATCAAATGGACCCCGCCAACAGCGACGAGGCCTTGCGCGAGGTCGCATTGGATCTCGAGGAAGGCGCGGACATGGTGATGATCAAACCCGGCATGCCTTATCTGGATATCGTGCGCCGCGTCAAGGACCACTTCGGCGCGCCGACCTATGTCTATCAGGTCAGTGGTGAGTATGCGATGTTGATGGCCGCCGCGCAAAAAGGCTGGCTTAACGAAAAAGCGGTGATATTGGAATCCTTGCTGAGCATACGTCGCGCCGGTGCCGATGGCATTTTAACGTATTTTGCGAAGACGGTCGCGCAGTGGTTGAAAAAGGACGTATAACGGCGTAGGCAAGGGAGGTTTCTCTTGGAAAACGCAGTCGATGGAGAGGTGCATGGGTGTTATACACGAGCGTTTGGTTGCCTGTAGTGTTGTAATTGCAATGTTATTGTTTGCGCCGCTGGCCGAGGCCGGTGGCGGTAGTGCTGACTTGCCGCGTGCACTCGGCGTGTTCAAGTTGCGGATGACCGTAGATGAATTTGCGCGTGTAGCGCGCGTTACGCCGCAAAGATGCACAGATTGCGCGAATAGCGAATTGTATGCGAGCCTCAATGCGGCGCAGGTGCGGCAGTTGATGCCTGATCTGCGTGACAATGCCGGTATGGATTTCTTTTTTTTCGAAAACCGGCTGTACCATATTGGGTTGGGTGTCGAATCCAGCGATCTGGCCGCAGTGCGTAAAGAGTATTCCGCGCTGTATGGAAGCGGGCAAACCTATCACTTAAAAAACGCTACCAGTTATATTAAATGGGAGGACGGCGGCACCTTGGTGACGGCAAATTACCAAACCGCGAACGAACAGGTATTTGCGCTGAACTATTTTGATTGGGATATCAAGGCGGAACGGGATTTTCGAGTATCGGTCGCCGCAGGGCAGACGAGCGCGCGTCAATAGCGGATGGATGATCTTTAGAAGAAGCTCCCCTTGCCTGTGCACGCGCACCGGCAAGGGGCCTTCCCACGGCTCCCCCTCCCGTCGTTCGGCCAGCCGTATGAGGCCGACGACTGTCAATTGGGCCTGTTATTGGATTTGGAATGCGTCGCAGAGGTGCGACAACTAAGGCCCGACAAAATTATAGGAATAGTCTTAGTTTTTTCTTAACGCATTTAAATAAGGCGTACCCTGCGCGCAATCTATAGTTGATCTAATTTTCATAGATATTTACTTGGGTATTGCGGTAGAGGGCTGCCAGGTACCTGTGACACCAGGTAGGGGGCCGACGTCGCGGGGGAGTTTTACAATT
>JAOUGF010000585.1 GCA_029857925.1 Gammaproteobacteria bacterium | reverse complement strand
TTACCAAATGTTCCTGCCATGACTATACCTCTACTCTCCGTTAACCCTAAAACGCTATGCTCTAATGTGTTGCGTTACTTGCAAATCAACTGGCTGGGATCGCCCTTCTTCGGCGCCTCACAATTCGAGGTGTGAAACCCGGCCATGCCGATTTTTGACAGGTCAGCCTTAAAGCCCTTCTTGTAGGGTTCGATAGAACCTTCCGGTGTCGTGCGAATGGGGAATTTGAAACGCTTCATGCGGCCGTCACGGAATTTGATCGTCCACATAATAGAGTCAGATCCGCGCAGCGGTTGCACAGAACCACCCATCGGCACGATGTCCGCGTAGGCGCGACATTCGATCGCTTGTTGCGGACAGATTTTAACGCAGGAATAACATTCCCAGCATTGTTCGGGTTCCTGATTGTAGGCCTTCATCGCATGGCCGGTTTCTGAACCGTCCTTGTCGAGCTTCATCAGGTCATGCGGACAAATATACATGCAAGCGGTTTTGTCCTGTCCCTTGCAACCATCACATTTTTCAGTACGTACGAACGTAGGCATATTCCAAATACTCCCGTTACTTTGCAGAATGACCAGATAGCTTGACTTCCACTTTTTCGTCGGCGGAAAGCCCCTGATAGTACTCTCTCAAGATAGACAACACCTCAGGCCGACTGAAATTTTCAGGTACTTCACTGCCCTCGGACAAGGCCTTGCGCAGTTTGGTGCCAGACAGCAATAGGCGATCCTTGGCCTCGTGCGGACACGTCTTCATAGATGCCATACTGCCACAGCGATCACACCAGAACGTCTAGTCGATCTTTAACGGTTTTGTTTTCAGCGCGTCGGGCGGGATTTGATCGAAGATATGATGGGCGTCAAACGGCCCATAATAATCGCCCACACCGGCATGATCACGCCCCACGATCAAGTGGGAACAACCGTAATTCTGTCTAAACAACGCATGCAACAAGGCCTCACGCGGGCCTGCATAGCGCATATCCAAGGGGTAACCGGCCTGCACCACGGTGTTCTTGACAAAATATTTGTCGATCAACACTTCGATGGTTTTGGCGCGCACCTCGGCGGGGATATCGCCGGGTTTGAGTTTACCTAAAAGAGAATGTATCAGCACGCCATCACAAATCTCTACGGCGATCTTGGCCAGATATTCGTGCGAACGGTGCATAGGGTTGCGGGTTTGAAATGCCGCGACCACCGACCAATTCTTTTCCTGAAACATGTCACGCGTTTGCTGCGGGGTCAGGAATTGGTCGCCGTATTTTTCCGGGAAATCGCCTTGCGAAAGGACTTTGACAGGGCCTGCGAGATTGACTTCACCTTGATCCATCAACATCTTCACACCGGGGTGTTCGATGTCTTTGGTCTTATACACTTGCATGGCCTCGTGGGCCTTGTCGATGGTGTATTTTTCGGTGATCGACATCGTCGCGACAATGTCGTCATTTTCGGGGTCGTATAATGCGATGCTTTCACCTACGGCGAGGGTACCTGCCGTATTTTTATCCGTCGAGAGTGTGATCGGGATCGGCCAGAACAGGCCATTCGTCATACGCATGCCATCGCACACGCCCAACCAATCGGCATGGGTCATGAACCCTTCCAGCGGTGTAAAACCGCCGATGCCCATCATAATCAAATCACCGACTTCGCGCGAACTGATCGCCACACGTTTAAGTGTGCGCGCGCGCTTTTTTTCTGCCTCCAACGCCGCCCCGGTTAAGAGTAACGGTTTGAGTTCCTTTGCACCATGCGGCTCAACTAATGTCGCCATTTCCCACCCTCACTGGCCACTTTGTTTATGCAGAAACCTAGTAATTTCCTAGGATTACACGTATACGCATAAATACGTTAACCCCATCAGGGGTCAAAGACAAGCAGTAAAATTTTTGCTACCGATAAGTAGTTTGTATATTAGCTCTTAATAATTTAGCGCGTACTGATGAACACCGGCCGACATGGGGTGCCGCGTGTCATTTGCATTGCGTATATTATCGCCTGTCTGCAGGCGCTGTTATAATAAATAGCGGCATACCCATTCGCTGCATCGCCCGTTCTATCGTCAAATCCACGCGCGCCTACTGCGCCGCCCAATCAAGATGTTCCCGAGTATGCGCTTTAGCGAGCTAAAATTGCAGCCCCCTGTGAACAGATGTCTATTTTTCGCGCACCAAGCGGCGACTTGTGCCACATCTGGCCACGCTATTAATCCG
>JAOUGF010000056.1 GCA_029857925.1 Gammaproteobacteria bacterium | reverse complement strand
GCATGTGCGGATCCCAGTTCGCGACCGTTTGCCCGGCTTGAATCTCGCTGCCGTCGTTGACCGTGATATTCGCACCGTAAGGCACTTTATAACGTTCACGTTCGCGACCGAATTCATCCAACACGCCGATTTCACCGGAACGTGAGACCGCGACGTTGTAACCGTTGTGGTGACGCACCATCTTCACATTGTGCAGACGGATCGTACCCTTCGCCTTCACTTCGACGCTGCTCGCGGCGGCTTGTCGAGAGGCCGCGCCGCCGATGTGGAAGGTACGCATCGTCAACTGCGTGCCCGGTTCACCGATGGACTGCGCGGCAACCACGCCGATCGCCTCACCGGCATTGACCAAGTGACCACGCGCCAAATCGCGTCCGTAACACTTCGCGCACACGCCCTGACGCGCCTCGCACAAAATAGGTGTGCGTACGCGCACCTCGTCCACGCTGTTTTTCTCGAGGAAATCGACCCATTTTTCGTCCAACAGCGTGCCCGAAGGCACCAATACCTTGGCCTTGTCCGGCGTCAACACATCCTCGGCGGTCACGCGACCCAATACGCGTTCACGCAAGGGCTCGACCACTTCACCGCCTTCGATCAATGGTTGTTTCAACACACCTTGTGTGGTGCCGCAGTCTCTTTCGATGACGACCAAATCTTGCGCGACATCGACCAAGCGACGCGTCAAATAACCGGAGTTTGCGGTCTTCAACGCGGTGTCGGCCAAGCCTTTACGTGCACCGTGTGTCGAAATAAAGTACTGCAACACGTTCAAACCTTCACGGAAGTTTGCGGTAATCGCGTTCTCGATGATGGAGCCGTCAGGCTTGGCCATCAAACCACGCATACCGGCCAACTGACGAATCTGCGCCGCGCTACCGCGCGCGCCGGAATCGGCCATCATGAAGATGGAGTTGAACGATGCCTGTTTAACCGTTTTGCCTTCGCGATCAACGACCATCTCGCTGCCGAGTTTGTCCATCATCGCGCGCGCGACTTGGTCATTGGTGTGCGACCAAATATCGACGACCTTGTTGTAGCGCTCGCCGTTGGTCACCAAACCGGAGATATATTGGTTTTCGATTTCCTTTACTTCGGTCTCGGCCTTGCTCAAGATCGCGGCCTTTTCCGGCGGGATCACCATGTCATTCGCGCCGAACGACATGCCGGAACGCGTTGCATAGTGGAAACCGGTATACATCAAACGGTCGGCAAAAATAACGGTGGTTTTCAGCCCTAAATGGCGATAACACGAGTTGATTAAACGCGAGATCGCCTTCTTCGTGAGATTACAATTCCACGACTCGATAGGCAGCTCAGGCGGTACGATTTCGCTAAACAACGCGCGGCCGACTGTCGTATCGACGCGCCTAAACACAGGTGTTTTATTGCCGTTTTCATCCACCAAAATAGAATGGATGCGCACCTGGATCTTGGCCTGCAAATGCACCTTGCGGCCTTCGTATGCGCGATGCACTTCGGCGACATCGGTAAAACGCATGCCTTCGCCCAACACATTAATACGCTCGCGGCTCATGTAATACAGGCCCAACACGACGTCTTGCGACGGCACGATAACGGGCTCGCCGTTGGCGGGTGACAACACGTTATTGGTGGACATCATCAAGCTGCGCGCCTCAAGCTGCGCCTCTAACGAGAGCGGCACGTGCACGGCCATTTGGTCGCCGTCGAAGTCCGCGTTATACGACGCGCAGACCAACGGGTGGAGTTGAATCGCCTTACCTTCGATCAACACCGGTTCAAACGCTTGAATACCTAAACGGTGCAATGTCGGTGCACGGTTCAGCAGCACCGGGTGTTCGCGGATGACCTCGGAGAGGATATCCCACACCTCAGGCACTTCGCGCTCGACCATCTTCTTCGCGGCCTTGATCGTCGTCGCTAAACCGCGACGTTCCAGCTTGCTGAAGATAAACGGCTTGAACAATTCCAACGCCATTTTTTTCGGCAGACCGCATTGATGCAGACGCAACGTCGGACCGACCACGATCACGGAACGGCCGGAGTAGTCTACGCGTTTGCCGAGCAAGTTCTGGCGGAAACGGCCTTGCTTACCCTTGATCATATCGGCCAAGGATTTCAGCGGGCGCTTGTTAGAACCGGTAATCGCGCGACCGCGACGACCGTTGTCTAACAACGCATCGACGGCCTCTTGCAACATACGTTTTTCGTTGCGCACGATAATGTCCGGCGCGCTGAGATCCAACAAGCGACGCAGACGGTTGTTACGGTTGATGACGCGACGATACAAATCGTTCAGGTCGGAGGTCGCGAAACGACCGCCGTCCAACGGCACCAACGGGCGTAGTTCGGGCGGCAATACGGGCAACACGGTCATCACCATCCATTCGGGACGATTGCCGGATTCCAGCATCGCCTCGACCAGCTTCAGACGCTTGCCGTATTTTTTCAATTTGGTTTCGGAATTGGTGCCGCCGATATCTTCGCGCAACTGCTTCACTTCTTCTTCCAGATTCAGTGAGCGCAACAACGCGTGTATCGCCTCGGCGCCCATGCGCGCGTCGAATTCATCACCCCAACGCTCGATCGCGTCGAGATAGGCCTCGTCGGTCAACAGCTGACCGCGTTCCAACTCTGTCATGCCTGGATCGACAACGACAAACGCCTCGAAATACAGGATGCGTTCGATATCACGCAACGTCATGTCCAACAACAGGCCCATGCGCGACGGCAGCGACTTTAGGAACCAGATGTGCGCGACCGGGCTGGCCAGCTCGATATGGCCCATGCGTTCACGACGCACCTTCGCGACGGTCACTTCCACGCCGCATTTTTCGCAAATCACGCCGCGGTGTTTTAAGCGTTTGTATTTGCCGCACAAGCATTCGTAATCTTTGATCGGGCCAAAGATCTTGGCGCAGAACAAACCGTCGCGTTCGGGTTTGAACGTGCGATAGTTGATGGTCTCAGGCTTTTTAACCTCACCAAAAGACCACGCGCGGATCTTCTCGGGTGACGCCAAGCCGATACGAATAAAATCAAATTCTTCGGGCTGCCCCTGCTTGAGTAGATTTAATAAATCTTTCAAGGTCGTGTCTCCTCGTGCTGCGTGGTTGCGCCGCGTTACTCGCGCGGCGCAATGCGGTTTACTCTGCTTCCAATTCCATGTCGATACCCAGTGCGCGGATTTCCTTCACCAACACATTGAAGGATTCCGGCATACCGGCCTCGGCGCGATGGTCGCCGTCCACGATGTTTTTATACATCTTGGTGCGGCCGTTCACGTCGTCGGATTTCACGGTCAGCATTTCTTGCAAGGTGTAGGCGGCGCCGTAAGCCTCCAACGCCCACACTTCCATTTCACCGAAGCGTTGACCGCCGAATTGCGCCTTACCACCCAACGGCTGCTGCGTAACCAAGCTGTAAGGCCCGGTCGAACGTGCATGCACCTTGTCATCGACCAAGTGGTTCAGTTTCAACATATACATATAACCCACGGTCACTTCGCGATCGAAGGTCTCGCCGGTGCGCCCGTCCGTGAGGAAGGTTTGGCCGCTGGTGGGGAGGTCGGCAAGCGCCAATAACTCGCGAATTTCGCTTTCTTCCGCACCGCCGAACACCGGCGTCGCGACCGGCAAACCGGTGCGCAGATTGGTCGCCAATTCGACGATTTCGGCGTCCGTCAACTCATCGAGATTCTCCGTGCGACCGCCTAGGTCATAAACCTTTTGCATATAGGCGCGGACATCGGCGAGTTTGTTCTTCGCGTCCATCATCTTGCCGATCTTGATGCCTACACCCTTGGCCGCCCAGCCCAGATGCGTTTCGAGCACCTGACCGACGTTCATACGCGAGGGCACGCCCAACGGATTCAATACGATATCCATCGGTATCCCTTCGGCGGTATGCGGCATGTCTTCCACCGGCACGATGGTGGAGACCACGCCCTTGTTACCGTGGCGTCCGGCCATCTTGTCACCGGGTTGGATGCGGCGTTTCACCGCCAAATACACCTTTACCATCTTCAACACGCCGGGCGCGAGATCATCACCGGAGGACAGCTTGACGCGTTTTTCTTCAAAACGGTCATCGAAGTCTTTGGCGACTTGTTTAAGATGTTCACCGGCCTTTTCCAATTGTTCATTGGCCGCATCTTCGCGCAAACGGATTTCG
Source organism: Gammaproteobacteria bacterium (assembly GCA_029857925.1). GTDB lineage: Bacteria > Pseudomonadota > Gammaproteobacteria > S012-40 > S012-40 > CAKKRP01. The sequence continues at coordinate 4,993 of JAOUGF010000056.1, read as the reverse complement.
AACCATTGTTGACGCGGCAACGCGTCCAGGTACTCGTCGGTGATCTTGCCACCCGATTTCAACCCCTTAGGACCGCCGGAGGCGACCTTACCCACCAACATTTTTTGCAAACGTTCGTAGGTCGCGTCTTCCATAATGCGCAATTGGTCGTTCAAATCTTTCTTGACACTGGCCATTTCGCTGGATTCGATCTGCTTCGCACGCGCGTCTTTTTCGACGCCGTCACGCGTGAAGACCTGCACGTCGATCACCGTGCCGACCATGCCCGAAGGCACGCGCAACGACGTATCTTTCACGTCCAATGCCTTCTCACCGAAGATCGCGCGCAGCAATTTTTCTTCCGGCGTCAATTGCGTCTCGCCCTTGGGCGTGACCTTACCGACCAGGATATCACCCGGCTTGACTTCGGCGCCGACGTACACGATACCGCTCTCGTCCAATTTGGACAGCGCGGCCTCACCGACATTGGGAATGTCCGCCGTGATTTCCTCTGGCCCCAATTTGGTGTCGCGTGCGACGCAATTCAGTTCTTCGATATGGATCGTCGTGTAACGATCTTCTTCGACGACGCGCTCGGAGATCAGGATCGAGTCTTCGAAGTTGAAACCGTTCCACGGCATGAACGCGATCAGCAGGTTTTGACCCAGCGCTAATTCACCTAAATCGGTGGACGGCCCGTCGGCCAACACGTCACCGCGACCGACCACATCACCGGTCTTCACCAACGGACGTTGATTGATACAGGTGTTTTGGTTGGAACGCGAATACTTGGTCAGGTTGTAGATGTCCACACCCGGCTCACCCGCGATCATCTCGGACTCGTTCACGCGCACCACGATACGACCCGCGTCCACGGAATCCACCAGACCGCCACGCTCGGCGACAACGGTCACGCCGGAATCAATGGCCACCACCTTTTCCATACCGGTGCCCACCAACGGCTTTTCAGCGCGCAGTGTAGGCACGGCTTGGCGTTGCATGTTAGAACCCATCAACGCACGGTTCGCGTCGTCGTGCTCCAAGAACGGGATCAAGGCCGCCGCGACGGACAAGATTTGTTTCGGCGAAACGTCCATGTGCTGCACCTTATCCGGTGTAGACATCGTGAATTCGCCGGCGGAACGGCAAGACACCAATTCGTCGGTCAAACGGCCTTCGCCGTCCACCGCCGCATTCGCTTGCGCGATTACGTAGTTACCTTCTTCGATCGCAGACAGGTAGGCGATTTCATCCGTCACCTGGCCGTTCGTGACCTTACGGTAAGGCGTTTCCAAAAAGCCGTAACGGTTGGTGCGCGCATACACGGCCAACGAATTGATCAGACCGATGTTCGGACCTTCCGGAGTTTCAATGGGACAGACGCGGCCATAGTGGGTCGGGTGCACGTCGCGCACTTCGAAACCCGCGCGTTCGCGCGTCAAGCCGCCTGGGCCCAACGCCGATACACGGCGTTTATGCGTAATCTCAGACAATGGATTGTTTTGATCCATAAACTGCGACAACTGCGACGAACCGAAGAATTCCTTAATCGCCGCCGACACCGGTTTGGCATTCACCAAATCCTGCGGCATCAGATTTTCGGACTCGGCCAGGCTCAAACGCTCTTTAACTGCGCGTTCTACACGCACCAAGCCGACGCGGAATTGATTTTCCGCCATTTCGCCCACGCTACGGATACGACGATTACCTAAGTGATCGATATCGTCCACGGTGCCACGCCCGTTACGAATGTCGATCAACGCGCGCAATACGTCGATGATATCTTCGTTGGACAACACGCCGGTACCTTCGTCTTGCGTGCGACCCAGGCGTCGATTGAATTTCATGCGCCCTACCGCAGACAGATCATAGCGATCCGAAGCGAAGAACAGATTATTCATTAAGGCCTCAGCGGCGTCCTTTGTAGGTGGCTCACCGGGGCGCATCATGCGATAGATTTCCACCTGCGCCTCTAGCGGCGTGGTCGTGCCATCCAGACGCAAGGTATCCGACACAAACGGGCCTTGATCCAAATCATTGGTGTAGATCGTCTTGAACGATTTCACACCCGCCTTGCGCAGTTTTTCCAACATGTCGCGGCTGAGTTCGTCATTCGCGTTACCCAATACCTCGCCCGTCTTCGCATCGACGATATCGTGGAATAACACGCGTCCGACGACGTAATCATCCGTGACTTCAAGCTCGGAAATCTCGGCCTTTTCCATCTCTTTGATGTGACGCGCGGTGATTCGGCGCCCGGCCTCGACGATGACCTTGCCCTTGCCCGCCGTCAAATCAAACGGGATCATTTGCCCGCGCAGACGTTCCGGCACCACCGTCATGTTCGCGCCATCTTTGGTCAGCACGAAATTATCGGTGTCAAAAAACATTTCAAGCATTTGCGCGGTGTTGTAACCCAAGGCGCGCAACAGCACGGTGGCCGGCAGTTTGCGACGACGGTCGATACGCGCAAACACCGCGTCTTTAGCGTCGAATTCAAAATCCAACCAAGACCCACGGTAAGGGATAATACGCGCGGAGTACAACAATTTACCCGAGGAATGCGTCTTACCGCGGTCGTGATCAAAGAACACGCCGGGTGAACGATGCAACTGCGACACGATGACGCGCTCGGTGCCGTTGATCACGAATGTCCCGTTACGGGTCATCAACGGAATCTCACCCATGTAGACTTCTTGCTCACGCACGTCTTTCACGGCATTGCTGCCGGTGCCCGCATCTTTATCGTAAATCATCAAACGCAACGTGACGCGCAGCGGCGCCGCATAGGTCATACCGCGCATTTGGCATTCTTTTACATCAAAGGCCGGCGTACCCAAACGGTAGCCCACATATTCTAATGCGGCGCCGCCCGTGTAACTGACAAACGGGAACACCGACTTGAACGCGCCCTGTAATCCGGTATCATCGCGCTGATGGGCGAGTTTATCGGCTTGTAAAAAATTGCGATACGAATCGAGCTGTATCGACAACAAATAGGGCACTTGGATAATTTCGGTATATTTGCCGAAATCTTTGCGAATACGCTTCTTTTCAGTAAATGAGTACGCCATTAGACTTCCTCAGAGCAACGTGTTGGACAACCCGGCCACACCCGCCACACTACGAACGGGAAACTTTCAACCACCAAAAACACACTTCAAAAACTCGTCATTCAACAGACAAAATGTTATACACTTACACCGTCACCTGCGGAACACACCCCAAGGGCCTGTTCAAACCACCACCGCACGCGCAGACTTAAATAAACTGTGCTATAAACTACGGTACCACCCATAAATTCCGCGTAGACCCACCGCAGCGGGATACCCCTTATGCACACTGTGCGGGCGAGCGTTTCGCTTACCTACCGCACACCAATCAACGAACCGATTCGTCAACCAAAAAATTCGTGTGTGTCACAATAAACAGAAAAAGGCCGGTGGCTGCGCGCCACCAGCCGATCTCCAATTTTCTTTCAGAACTAGGACTCTACCTCGTTCCAAACAACGCCCTTTTACTTGAGTTCCACCTTGGCGCCAGCTTCTTCCAACTGCTTCTTGATGTCTTCGGCATCTTTCTTCGCAATGCCTTCCTTGACAGTCGAAGGCACGCCTTCTACCAAGTCTTTGGCTTCTTTCAGGCCCAAACCGGTAACGGCACGCACAACCTTGATGACGTTGACTTTGTTTTCACCGAACGAGGTCATGACGACCTTGAATTCAGTCTTTTCTTCAGCAGCGGCAGCGGCCACGGGGGCAGCGGCCACGGCAGCGACGGAAGCGGCGGACACGCCAAATTTGTCTTCCATTGCCTTGATCAGGTCAACCACTTCCAACACGGTCATGTTGCCTATGGTGCTTAAAATGTCTTCTTTACTAACAGCCATGATAATCTCCTAAAACTTTTAACACGATGGGACAAGAAACAATGGACAAAGCCCTTATCAGGCCGTTTGTTCCTTTTGCTCTTTAATCGCCACCACGGTGCGCACCAACGTGGTTGGTACGGCATTAAGGGTACGCGCCAATTTCTGTACCGGCGCTTTCATTACCGCCAGCAACAGGCTCAAGGCCTCATTGCGTGTGGGCAGCTTGGCAACGGCCTCTAAATCGGAGGCAGACAGTAACTTGCCCCCCAAGGCCACCAGCTTGACCCGCAGCTTGTCGTTATCTTTAGCAAATTTGCTAATGACACGCGCCGCAGAGCCCGGATCCTGTTGCGAAAACGCCAGAATCAACGGACCCTTCAGACCTTCTTGCATGCACTCAAAGCTCGTACCTACCACAGCGCGACGCGCCAAGGTATTACGCACAACCCTGAGATACACACCCGAGTTGCGTGCTTCCACACGCATCTTGGTAAGTTGGTCGACGGTCATCCCACGGTATTCAGCGGCAACGGCGGAATGCGCCAATGCAGCGACAGCATTCACTTCCGCTACTATGGCTTTTTTGTCCTCTAAACCGAGCACGCTATCACCTCCAAGGTTCGCCGAATGTTATACCACGACAGGTGATCAACACCTGCCACCAACACGGCGACCCAACAGAATCCTCTGCGGGGCCTACCGTCTGCGTGGGCAGCATGTGCTTCAATTAAGGTCAGGGTCACGTACTCCCCAACCACCCACGGTCTTTGACGTGCGTTGCATCACCGAGGTGATGCAACACCCCAAAGTTCTTTACAAGTCCAATGACCCAACATCGATGGCCACGCCCGGGCCCATCGTTGTAGACAAGGTCATCTTCTTGAAATAGTGCCCTTTTGAAGTGCTGGGCTTGGCCTTTTGCAAGTCCACCAGCAAATTCATCAGGTTTTCGCGCAAGGCTTGCGCCTCAAAATTCGCCTTACCGATCGTGCAATGGATGATACCGGCCTTGTCGGTACGGAAACGCACCTGACCGGCCTTCGCATTGCGCACTGCGGTCGCGACGTCGGCGGTGACAGTTCCCACCTTCGGGTTAGGCATCAGGCCGCGTGGCCCTAACACTTGACCCAATTGCCCGACGAC
>JAOUGF010000055.1 GCA_029857925.1 Gammaproteobacteria bacterium | reverse complement strand
TTCGTTGCTCCCTGCGGCGTCGCGTGTACAAAAGATTTCCATCGCCGCCGCAAAAATTCCTCAAATTATCTTCAGTCAAACGCCCGAGGATACCGAACCGACGGAGGCCAATGACCGGTATATTTGGCGTAGTATGATTATTCGAAAAAAATTACTATTTACCGGTAAAAGCCATTTAACGCATTTCGATCTCCCCAAGATCAACGTGTATGTGGCAAATGGTATTGACGGGCCTTTCGCGATGCTGGCGCTAAAGGAAGGCGGCGCCTATGTCGAAATACAAGGTAGAAAGTTCCCTTTCGAAGCCTTTGAACGGGTCATTACCAGCGTAGAGGTTAACTAACATGGATAGTCGGCGCCACCCTAGGTTCATCGCGTACGCCCTCGTCTGCATCGGCGTCTTGGCCCCCGCCTTGGGTCATGCCAAATTTGAAAAAAGCGTTGCATTGTGTAAAAGCGCGACAACCGAACAAACTGCCACCCTCAACGAATTGGCGCGTATTGTGGAAATAAACTTAACTGGCAGGAATTGCGCTGACCTTTATAAAAAGCTCGCCAAAAAAAATGAACTTGTGTTGACCAAGAGCCGCGATTTGCAAGACCTGACACCGTTACGCGAACTGACTCATGTCACCGCGTTAACTTTATCTAAAAACAAGATTGACGACCTTACGCCGATTGCAGGCCTGAAAAAATTAAAGTCGCTGACGGCGGACCACAATATGTTGCGCGATATTTCTACAATACAAAACTTCAAGAATCTTTCAGACTTGGATGTCAGCGACAACCCGATCACGGACATTGCCGTTATTAGTAAATTGCGCGGGCTGAAAACGCTTTTTGTTAACAATCTAAAATCTACAGATTCAATGGCGATGCCGCTGAATATTGGGCCCCTGGCGACATTGACGAAGTTAAAATTCTTGGCCTTAAGCAATAACGGCATTACCGACATCAGCCCACTGAGCGGCCTCACCAATTTAGAATCACTCAACCTTGCAAACAACAATATCGCAAATCTCAGCCCCGTCTCTATGTTGTCAAGCATACGCAATCTCAATATCGCCGCCAACCAAATTACAGATATAAAATCCTTGCAACCCCTCACGCAGCTTGAAGCATTGATGGCCGCTCATAACAAAATCACAGACATTTCTCCCTTGTCACAACTCGCGAACCTCATCGATGTGGATATCTCACACAATGCGCTTACCGACATCGCTCCGCTGAAGCGAAATCCCAATCTCAACGGTAAATCGGGATTAAGCCTGAATGTACGCAATAATCCATTGCGCGATTGTTCCGCAAAAACTGTCGCCGAACTGCAGTCGGGTAAACATTGCGCACGTATTCCTGCTGCGCAGGCCGAGGCTAAGTAGCCGGTTTAGAAATGGATTTCCCCCTGCAAAAATGTCACTGCATTGCCAATTAAAATGACTCTATCGCCCTCCACTTCACAGCGCACGTCACCACCGCGCTTGGAAAGTTGCCGCGCGTGCAGTGACGATTTCCCCAATTTTGCGGCCCAATAGGGCGCCAGTTCGCAATGTGCTGACCCGGTTACCGGATCTTCGGCGATGCCATAATGGGGCGCAAAAAACCGGCTGACAAAATCCACTTTCACGCCAGGCGCCGTGACACACACGCCGCGCAAATCCAGTAACGCAAGCAAGTGTTGATCGGGCGTCAATCCCCGCACCGCCGCCTCATCGCCAAAAACGGCGATGTAATCATCGGCAACCCAAACTTCACTCGGGTTCACCCCTAGGGCTTGGACTAACAACGGAGGTGTCGCACAAGGACGCGGTACGCTTGCCGGAAATTCCATACGCAGTCCTTCTGCAGCACGTTCCACGATCAAGGCCCCACTGCGCGTCGCAAAGGTGATGCGAGGTTGCTCGTAATTTAAATGTTGAAAAAGCACGTGTGCCGCCGCCAGCGTGGCGTGCCCGCACAGGTCTATCTCTTTGACAGGCGTAAACCAGCGCAACGTATAACCTTCAGAGGTAGGCACAAAAAAAGCGGTTTCCGAGAGATTGTTTTCTTCGGCGATGGACTGCAAAACCCCATCGTCCAACCAATGATCTAGCGGACACACCGCAGCGGGATTGCCTTGAAACACCTTGCTTGCAAAGGCGTCCACTTGAAACTGACGTATTTTCATCGCGCGCACCCTAGCCGCCTCTTGGTTTATTCCGTTAAAAATCATAACGCACACTGGCTTGGCACATCAATTGACTTATTTTCCCGGCATCAAAATAGGACTGAAAAATTCCCTCCCCCCACGCGGGACTGGCGTCCTTTGGGTAGCGGGTTAGGGGAAGGGGTAGACGATATTTTTCGATGCCGGATTACTCGCGGCAGATAGAATTTTTGGTGCCATAAAGCCGTTTGCATAGCGTTATTTTCTGTACACTACCTTCTATCGTTCTAACTGACAATGGATCATCATGCACAGTGACCACGCACTACATTGGCGCCCAACTGCCGCCCTGCTGATCGGCGCCACCCTTTGGGGGATTACATGGTACCCGATGCGTTTGCTGGAATCCGCAGGTCTATCCGGTCTATGGCTGAATGTAATCCTGTACGGGGCTGCAAGCAGCGCAGGCCTGGTATTCGCTCGTCGCCAACTTGCGGCACTGATACACAGACCGCTACTTCTTCTATTGATTGCGCTGACCGCAGGATGGGCAAATCTTGCATTTGTGCTCGCCATTTTGGATGGCAACGTGTTGCGCGTTTTATTGTTGTTTTATTTGTCACCGGTTTGGGCGGTTTTGTGGGCGTGGGTGTTACTTAAAGAGCCGATCCAGCGGTCTGCATTAGGCGTATTGGCGCTGGCGATCTGCGGTGCGATCGTGATGTTGTGGCAACCTGGCGATGCGATGCCTTGGCCGCGCGATACCACGGACTGGTTGGCACTGAGTTCAGGCTTCGCCTTCGCGACCTCCAATAGTTTGGTGAGATTGGCCGATGACGTGCCGGTGGTGCTTAAATCATTGGCGGTATGGGTGGGTGCGCTACTGCTGGCGGCGTTTTTGATCGTGTTGCTGCCCCCATCGGTGCCGGTATTCAATTTCACGACCGTCATCGGCGCTACCGCATTGGGTTTGTTCGGCATGGTCACGATGACGTGGTTGGTGCAATACGGGGTCTCCCACATGCCGGTGCACCGGTCGGCGATTATTTTGTTATTTGAACTTGTCGTCGGAGCCATTTCGCAACAAGTATTGACCCATGAAGTGGTGACGTCTAGAGAATGGTGGGGCGGTCTAATGGTGGTCGCTGCGGCTGCGCTTAGCGCCTGGTACGCGCGCGGCGAACAGACCTAGCGCGTCGCAGAAGCTGAGATCTCTTTTTGGTAGTTGCGTTGCTCTTCCGGCCATAGGCTTTTGATATAGGCCACAACCGCCCAAATATCGTCATCTTTAAGCGTGTCTTTCCACGCCGGCATATCGCTCTCATAACCCGCAGGTGCCAACGGCGGCACCATGCCGTTTTTCGTCATAGCAAATAGATCGCTATCGGAGTGATGCCAGGTATGTCCACTGGCGTCATGCGGCGGCGCGGGCAGGCGCCCATTGGGTTTGCGCTGCCGCCAATTGGGTTGTCCTTCTAATTTTTTGCCATGACACTGCGCGCAAAATACCGCATAGACGCGTTTACCGCGCTGCAATTGGTTGGACGCGGCACTCGCGTGCAACGGAGACAGTACGCATGCGATTGCGCACGCAATAATCAATAATCTATTCATAACGCAACGCCACAATAGGATGCAAGCGCGAGGCCTTGGTCGCTGGATAGATGCCGAAGATCATGCCGATCGACGCAGAAAAAAGAAATGCGAGTAACACGGAAGACATCGAGATCGACGTTGTCCAACCGGCGACATTGGCAAGCAATACCGTGATACCGGAACCTAAGGCGATGCCGATCAAACCACCGACGACGCTGACCACGACGGATTCGACCAAAAATTGAAACAAGATATCACCGCGTCGCGCGCCTATCGCCTTGCGTAAGCCGATCTCGCGCGTGCGCTCGGTCACCGACACCAGCATGATATTCATGATGCCGATGCCGCCGACCAGCAGCGAAATCGCGGCGATGGACGCCAGCAATGCGCCCATCGTTTTGCTGCTCTCGGCCAGCGCGCTTTGTACGTCGGCCATATTGCGGATCTGAAACGCCTCCTCGCCCTGCGACAGCGGTACCTTATGCCGCGACAGCATTAATTCACTGACCGCCTTTTGAGTCGCCTCGATCGCCGCCGCGTCTATGACCTCAATATCGATATAATCGACATAATTTTTGCCGAGCAGTCTATGCATCGCGGTATTCAATGGAATCACGATCATGTCATCTTGGTCGCGAAATGCATTCGCGCCTTTTTCAGGCAGGATTCCTATCACTTGAAAATTCACTTTATTGATTTTTATCATCTCACCGATGGGATTTTGCGCGCCGAAAAGTTCACGCGCCACGGTTTGCCCCACCACCGCGACCAACGCGCGACGTTGATTCTCTTCATCGGTGAAAAACCGACCGACTTCCGGCGTCGCGGCGCGCACCTTCGCGTATTGCGACACCGCGCCCAGCAATTGCGTGCTCCAGTTTTTGTTGAGGTAGACCACCTGTCCGCGACCGTTCACCGCAGGCGCGGTCTGTTTCACGGTCGCCACCCGATCGCGTACATAATTCGCGTCATCGACGGTTAGGCGCGTGCCCGCTCCCGTATCCTGTGTCACGCCGCCAATGCGCGACGCACCGGAGCGCAGCACCAGCAAATTTGAACCCAAGCCCGCCAATTGCCGCTCTATCGCCTGTTGCGCGCCCTGGCCCAAGGCCATCATCGCGACGACGGCGGCGACACCGATCAAAATACCCAACATCGACAAGCCGGTACGCACTTTGTTCGCGGTCAAGGTTTTCAGACCTTGCACGAAATACTGCCAATATTTTCCTATGCTGTTCCCTTGCGTGGTAAGCGCGGGTGCCTGCGGTTCCGCGCGCGCGCTGTCTGCCGCAACAAGTTGCTCGTCGGATTGGATGCAACCGTCGCGCATACGTATCAGGCGCTTGGCTTGTCGGCCGATCTCCTCTTCATGCGTCACCAAGATCACGGTGATGCCCTGCGCATTCAATTCTTTCAGCGCGCCCATAATCTCTTTTTCGCTGGCGGAGTCTAGGTTTCCGGTCGGTTCATCCGCGAAAATAATACGCGGATTGTTCACCAACGCGCGCGCTATCGCGACGCGTTGTTGCTGTCCACCGGACAATTCGTTGGGACGATGCCCCATGCGCGTACCCAACCCGACACGTTCCATCACCGCGCGGCCACGCTCAAGGTCGATACGTTGACGGCTGTAGAGCAACGGCAACGCGGCGTTTTCCACCGCCGACATGCGCGGCAGCAAATTAAACTGCTGAAAAACAAAGCCGATGGTCTCGCGTCGCAACACCGCCAGATCGTCTTCCGACAAGGTCGCGACCTCGCGTCCGTCCAGACGATACGAGCCGCCGTCGGGGCTGTCTAACAGACCTAAAATATGCATTAATGTCGATTTTCCGGAGCCGGAAGGCCCCATAATCGCAACAAACTCACCGGAACGAATCTGCAACGACACGCCGCGCAGCGCATACACCGTTTGGTCGCCCATTTGATATTTTTTTTCGATGTCGTGGAGTTGCAGCATGGTCATCCGCGTGTCAACGGCCACCGCTGCGGCGCGCGCCCATAGGTGACAACGGGTTGGTCTGGCCGCCGCCGCGATTCGCCGATTTTTTCGCCTGCGGGATGTACACGGTTTCCTGCTCCGTCAAACCCTCTGCGATTTCGGTGCGTTTGCCGTCGCTGATCCCGACCGTAATCGCTCGACGCTGCGGTTTGCCCTGCGCGTCCAACGGGCCGACAAAGACAAAAAATTTTCCGTCTTCGGCCTTGATCGCCTCGCTGGAAAGCAACAAGGCATCGTCCTTGGACGCAATCGAAAACGTGACATTGGCGGTCATACCGCTGCGCATGGCCGACGGTGTGCGATCCGGCAACACATCAACGATATACGTGGTGACGTTATTCACGGTTTTCGCGTCGTAGGCGATTTGATCGACATGCGCCATCACGATGTCTTTAGGGTACGCATCGAGCACGATGCGCGCCTTTTGCTTGAGCTTGATTTGTGCAATGTCCGTTTCATCGACCTGCGCCTTGATCGTCAAACGATCCGACATCACAAAGATCGCGTCTTGGCTGGTAAAACTCTGCCCGGCCTCGACATTGCGCAAAATGATGGTGCCATCGACCGGCGCCAGCACCGGCGTTGCCTTATACAATTCTTGCCAATGCGCCAATTCCGCCGCGCCCTTGGCCAGCGCCGCGTCTAGCAGCGCCGCACGTTCGGTTGAGCTCATGCGCGCCAACAATTGCCCGCGTTTCACCACTTGACCTTCCTTCACCATCACCTCTTCGACACGCCCGGCGATCGGCGGTTTGATCTCGACGCGATTTTCAGGTTGTACAATGCCGGTGCTGAGGATGGTCACTTCAATGCGATTGCGTAGCGGTTGGGTCTCTTTATAAGTGATCTCGCCGTTTTTATCCGCGCCCGGCGCGAACCACCACCACGCGCCGCCGCCGATCAACGCGACGAAGACAACGGTTAACGCGATTTTTCCAGTGTACTTTTTACTCATGGTATCACCCCACGCCCTAATGCCTGATCCCACGCGGCCTCGGCAACGACGCGATCACGTTGGCTTTGCAAACGATTTTTTTCACGATTGACCAAATCGTTTTCGATAATATCCCATTCATCAAAGGTGAGCAGGCCGTTATTATATTTTTCGCGTGCGATTTGCGCGCGTGTCGTTGCCGCGTCATAAAAGGCCAGATCGGTTTTCAAACGCTGCTGGGATTCCACCAACCCGACATAGGCCTGCTTCAAGCGGACGCGCAATTGCATTTGCGTCGCGGTGCGCGCATCGCGCGCGGCGGTGGCAAGCGCGCCCGCGCTTTGCAGATTATGGACATCCTTGCCGCCGTTATACAGAGGATAGCTCAGGCTCAACCCCACGGACCAACGGGTGTCCGGCACCGCGAGTTCATCGCCTTGACGATTCAATTGGCTGCTGAGATTGATATTAGGATAGGTCGGTGCACGCGCGATGCCGACGGTCGCGTGTGCCGCCTGTTCTTGCGCGACGGATTGTTGATACTCGGGTGTGCGTAACACCAATGCATTAAAATCGGGCTGCGCCTCCGGCTCGTTAATCGGTAGACTGTCTTTAATCGTGAGCTCGTCATCGCCCGCACGCCCCAATACGCGCACCAACTGCGTCTGCGCGACATCACGTGCGTTGCGCGCCTGCAATGCGTCCAACTGTGCCTGCGCGAGATACGCGCGCGACAATAACACCGACCCTTTGTTTTCGCGCCCGCTGTCAAATCGCAACTCCACCAAACGCAAATTTTCTTCGCGTCTATGCAATATATCCTGTGCAAGCCGTTGATAGCCCTGGGCGTAGATCAACCCCTGAAAGGCAAACTTTAAGTCATATCCCAGTTTGGCCTTGGCCAAGGCCAACGTCGCCGCCGCAGCGGCCTCATTGGCGGTGGCCTGCGTTATCTTGGACTGATCCAAATAACCGGCGAAGATATTCTGGGTAACGCCTACCCCTGCGGAATACACACTGCCATTTTGCAGCGGCTTGTCCCCGCCGCTATAGGTGTAGCCCGCCGACGCCGATACCTGCGGATAAAGCCCGCTGGCGGCGGATTGGCGTTGAAAACTGGAGGCCTGAAATTGCGCCTGTGCGGCCTGTAGATCGGGGTTATGCGCCGCCGCCTCCGCCGCGCATTGCTGCCAGGTGAGCGCTTGTTCGGCGTGCGCGTTTGTCGATAGACATAACCACAATGCCAACCAAGGTGTGCAACATAATAAATAGGGAGATCGCATAGCGCGCCACGGTTTGAATTATTCCGATTGGACAACGAGGCCGGGGTTTTATTCCCGGCGCCGAAATCTACACGATTATTCTACCAGAAAGCGTGCCAAGCAAAATCAAAGACTCAACCGCGCAACGTCGCCATGGTCTTTTCTATCGCGGCCAGACACAAACTGATATTGCGCAGATTGCTGGCATGCCCCATCAACCCAATACGCAGTATCTTGCCCGCCAGCGCACCCAAACCGGCACCGACTTCCAGGCTATAATCATCCAACAATATCTGCCGCAATTTGGCCTCATCGACGCCGACAGGCACGCGCACCGCATTAAGCTGCGGCAGACGCGCATCTGCGCGCACGATGAATTCAAAACCCAGTTTTTCTAACCCTGTGCGTAGTAGGTGGTGATTTTTGGTGTGCCGCGCCCAGGAATTTTCCAAACCCTCTTCCTGCAACATCACCAAGGCCTCGTGCAAACCATACAACGCGTTGACCGGCGCGGTGTGATGATAGGTGCGCTTAGCGCCGGAGCCCCAATAACCCATGATGAGTGTCAAATCGAGAAACCAACTGCCCACTTTCGTTTTACGCGATTTGATCTTGTGCACCGCGCGTTCGTTAAAACTGACCGGTGACAAACCCGGCGGACACGACAGACATTTTTGCGAACCGGAATAGATCGCGTCGATATTCCATTCATCGACCTGCAACGGGCTGCCGCCCAAGGACGTGACCGCATCGACGATCACCAGCGCGCCATGACGATGCGCGATTTCTGTGATCCGCTTGGCGTCACTCAACGCGCCCGTCGAGGTTTCGGCATGCACGAACGCGACGATCTTGGTATCGGGATTTTTCTTTAACGCATCTTCGACTTGGTTGGGATCTACCGGGTCACCCCAGGCGTTTTCAACTACGATAGGCACGCCGCCGATGCGCTCGACGTTTTCCTTCATGCGCCCGCCGAACACGCCATTCACACACACGATGACCTTGTCGCCCGGCTCCACCAGGTTGACAAAACACATCTCCATACCCGCCGAGCCTGGCGCGGATACCGGCATCGTCAATTCGTTTTTGGTCTGTAACGCGTATTGCAACAGCGCCTTGACCTCGTCCATCATGCCGACAAATTTGGGGTCAAGGTGGCCGATGGTGGGGCGGCTCATCGCCGCCAACACGCGTGGATGCACGTCGGACGGGCC
>JAOUGF010000584.1 GCA_029857925.1 Gammaproteobacteria bacterium | reverse complement strand
ATTCGAAGACGTATACGAAGTATCGCCGGGACAAATAATAGAAATAGATACCCTAGGGCGAATCGAAAAGCGACAGTATTGGGATTGGAAGTATCCCTCCGATGGCGAATATTCCCGTGACACAGAGCAACAATTGGCTGAACAACTGCGTGCGCTGTTGGTTGATGCTACACGGCTACGGTTAAGAGCGGATGTGCCCGTAGGAGCGTATCTGTCCGGAGGTTTGGATTCTGCGGTTACAACCGCATTGATTAGAAATTATAGCAACGTGCCATTGCGTACGTTTTCTATCGGTTTTGAAGACGCCGGATTGGATGAGAGCGCGTATCAGCAGATTATGATAAAACATTTGGGTGCGGATCATAGCCATATTATTTGCAAAGATGCGGATATTGCGCGTGAGTTTCCCGCCACGATTTGGCATACAGAATCACCTTTGTTGCGCACCGCACCGGTACCCATGCGTATGTTGTCAAAATTGGCGCGTGAACAGGGTTATAAGGTAGTGCTAACAGGGGAAGGATCGGATGAAGCGTTAGGCGGCTATGATTTATTTAAAGAACATAAAATCCGCCAGTTTTGGGCGCGATATCCTCAATCTACTCGCCGCCCAACCCTTTTGAAACGACTTTATCCCTACTTGGACCTCAACCAAGCTACCGGACGTGCATATCTACAGGCGTTTTTCGGCATCGGGCTAGAAAATCCAACGCAAAACCTGTTTTCGCATCTTCCAAGATGGGATACTACAGGGAAAACAAAGGAATTTTTCTCTGCGTCTTTTAAACAACATATCAGCGCTCAGGCAACCAGCACACTAAACGATACCATGCCGTCCGAAATGGGGGCGTGGTCAACGTTCAATCGCGCGCAATACATAGAGGCAAAAACGCTGATGAGTGGTTATCTCCTAAGCGCTCAAGGTGATCGAATGTTGATGGCCTCATCAGTTGAAGGCAGGTTCCCATTTTTAGATCATCGCGTTATAGAGTTTGCAAACCGACTGCCCCCGCGTATGAAGATGAAGGTATTGAATGAAAAATATCTTTTAAAACTGGCAGCTAAGGATTTGCTGCCGGAATCGATCCGAAAGCGTCACAAGCAACCTTATAGGGCCCCAGATGCACCGGCGTTTTTCAGGGGCGGCCAGCCGGATTATGTTGGAGAAATGTTGAGCAAGGAAACAATTAACGAATACGGTTATTTTAATCCGGACAAAGTGATTCGTTTAGTTGAGAAAGTAAAGCGTGCGCCAGCGTTAGGTTATAAAGACAATATGGCCTTTGTTGCGGTACTCTCTACCCAGATATGGCATACGTTATTCGTCAAAAAGCAAGTTATAGAATAAGTAATTGTCCATCGCAAGAATGTATTTGTAGTAAAGTAGTGTCCGATTATTTGAAAGGTCATATTCAGGAGAAATGGTAAGATGTCAACGCAGAATTTGATAGTAGATTATATTTTACAGAATTTCTTGTTTTCAGACGATCGTAGTTTAATTAACCCCGGTGACTCGTTTTTAGAAAAAGGTATTATTGATTCCACGGGGATTATGGAATTGATTTTTTTTATCGAAGATCAATTCGGTATTAAGGTTCTGGATGAAGAAATGGTTCCAGAAAATCTGGATAGTGTAAATCGGATCGTGAGTTTTATCGACAAAAAGAAAGCCGGGTAATTGAAAAATGCCTGCGTTACTGCCACAGATATTCTCAGAAAACGCCGAACGGTACGCGGGCAAGGACGCTATTGCCTATCAGGGCAGGCGTGTCACATACAGTGAGCTATGGCAGACTGCATTAAAAGTCTCTGCATTTTTGCGAAGAAACGGTGTTACAGCAGGTGACAGAGTTGCTATTTTAGTTCAGAACTCCCCGGAATATGTCGCGATCAATTATGGCGTGTGGCTGGTGGGAGGGGTAACGGTACCATTGAATACTCAGGCGTCCGATGTCGATATTACGCATTGGCTAAAACACAGCGGTGCAAAGATATTATTTTGCGACGCCGGTTATGCAAAGTTAAATCTGTTAGTGCAAGAAAATCCGGTAGATGCCTATCTTGTAATCGTTGATACAACCACGAATTCGGACGCTGACGTAGAAAATGTATTTCCTGCTTCATGGGGCGCGGTGTTGAAAGAAATCCCGCTGGCGCATGTTGCAGCAGTTGCCGGTGATGGCATTGCGACGATCATTTATACGTCGGGAACAACAGGTG
>JAOUGF010000583.1 GCA_029857925.1 Gammaproteobacteria bacterium | reverse complement strand
CCGATTCCTCACCAAAATTTCAAATCCTTTTGGTAGCGTGCATCACAATGCACTTTTTTCGGCAAGCCAACGTTCCGGTTCAGGCGCGGCGGCGCGTCAGCGCCGACGTCGCCTGGAACCGGTGGTTAGCTGCCGCTGTAAACGGGCCACATGCTGTAATAAACATGACCTTTCTCTCGATTCAGGAAAAACAACCAGACATATTCTCTTTCTGTGAATTCATAAAGGGTGTAACCCTGTGCCTTGCGTTTATTTACCACCTTCTCGAAGTCGTTGGAAGGCCAGCCTCGCCCGGAATATGGAACAAGCCGCGAAACAAATGAATCTGACGCGGCTGGAGGGAACGAAAACTCTCCCTCAGACCGATTGAGGTCGAGGTTGTTTGATGTGGTGATATTGGTTGAGGAAGATGGGATGAAGTCTGGCAACCACCCGCGACCAAACAGTTGGTCTTTTGCGGCCTCACTGTAGGTTTTGTAATGGCTTGTGACGACATCGCTGCACCCCGCCAAGAGGAGAAACACCAGAGAGAGACAGAGTCCTTTCATGTTTTGGCAGCTAACATCTAAGCATTTATACGCTGTGCGCGTAGTCCAGCATGGCGTATAAATGTCTGTTGGACTAAGCCGCGCCACCAGGGCGCCTGCACCTATAGGGGATTGTATTGAGAGCGAAGGGGAAAATCCAGCCTGTGGGAAAGATATTAGCGACTATCTTGTCATGCAATCGAGAGTATTTTCATCTCCGGCGCCGGTATCCATTGCCCAAAGATAGGCCTTTAACGCCATATTTCGCCCGATGGGCCATGCACAACCCTGGGGTCGGCTACCCCACGACGGGAACGACCGGTTTTTCAACGTATCCGTGCTACGCGGTAATTCCCTCCCTTCGTCGTACCGGCGCCAGACTCGACACGACGACCAATCTTCCTTGTCGACAGCACGGGCACCGATAAGCGGCTGGCGCGGCAGTCGGTTGGCCGTTTCGACCTGCCTCTAACGTCGTTTGTTCGGTCTCCGCGTTCAATGCCATCCGAATGGCTTGCAGCCGTTTTTGACGACAGCGATTGGCGAGAAACCCATAATGCCGAATGCGCATAAATCCATCCGGCAACACGTGCTGCAAAAATCGTCGGATAAATTCCTCGCCGTCCAATGCCATCACCTTGTGTTTGTCGTGATCGCGGTAGTCCTTGTAACGAAAGCGCACTCTCTGTTCATCGACGGATAATAAGCGATGGTCGTCGATGGCGATCTTGTGGGTGTAACGCGCCAGATAGGAAACAATAGTTTCCGGGCGCTGGATGTCGGCCTTGGTGTAAACCACCCACTCGGTTTGCATGAGCGCGTCGAGGGTGTGGTCGATCTGTGTTGTTTCGGCGATTCTAAAGAGTTCGCCATCGCGCTGCGCGCGACGCAAGGCGCTGACCATCACCCCGCGAAACTTCCGCGACAACGCACGCACCGGAAATAAATAGGTGCTCCGCGCGGCGTTCCAACGTTGCGTCTGTGCCTGCCAGGCGCCGCCGGGGACCAGGCAGTGCAGGTGGACATGCCGACTTAAGTTTTGGCCCCAGGTGTGGAGGATGGCGACCATGCCGAGCTCGCCGTCGAGCCGTTTGGGATCGCGTGCAAACGTGTTGAGCGTCGCCCACACCGACTGGAATAACAGGCGATAGATGACCTCCGGATGCAGTTCCACCCAGGGGTTGATCTGATGCGGTAGCGTAAACACCACATGAAAATAACGCACCGGCAACAACTCCGCCGTGCGCGCCTCGCACCACGCCGCGCTGGCGTGACGTTGACACTGGGGGCAGTGACGATTGCGGCACGAGTGGTAACGATATTGTTCAAACGCGCAGTGATCGCATTGGACCTGCTCGCCGCCCAGCGCCGCCGTGCGGCACAGACCAATGCGGTGACATGCCCGCGCCTGTGGGGGCGTGAGCCGATGGTGTTGCCGGTAGGTCTCCAAATGGCGATCCAGGATGGCTTGCACGGTGGGCTTATTCATCGTCCACCTCCAAGCCCTGCGTGAGATCCGCGCCACGCCCTTCGGTGTACTGTGGCACCCAATGCAGATAACGCATCGTCGAATGTAAATCGCTGTGCCCCAGCATCTCCTTCAACTGTGGCAACGGCATGCCTGCCGCGAGTTGATGTGTGGCATAGGCGTGACGCAAGCTGTGTATACCGCCGATCTTCTCGATACCGGCCTTTTGTTTC
>JAOUGF010000054.1 GCA_029857925.1 Gammaproteobacteria bacterium | reverse complement strand
CAACGCGTAGGCCCCCGTCGAAGAATAGGTGGAGACCCGCACAAAATAGGTACCCGGCGCTGCGGCATAGTAGATGTGATTATTGGCGTAATACGACGAACCTAACACGACACCTGCGGCATCATATAGCGTGGTCGCATACACCGGAGATCCCGTCGCCCAGACATCAATTCCCGCGTTACCGGTCACCTGCACGCTGAAATAATCGATGTCGCTCGCATAATCGAACATCGCGGTGGTGGTGCTGTTCGCCGCAACCGGTTTAGCAGTAGCGATCGAATTACCGGCGTCATCGGCAAGCTCTTTCACGTTCAAGGTGTACGCGGTGCCCGATTCGTTCGCGATACCCGTCACCTTCACGTAATACGTCCCCGGCGCCACCGGATAGGTGATACTGAAATCCCAGTAATAGCCGCCACCGATGGATACCAGTTGGTTGCCATTGGCGTCATACAAGGTACCCACGACGTGACCGTTGGTGCCTGCACTGTAGATGCTGATCCCCGTACTGGCGGTGACCTGGAACGCGAAATAGTCGGCATCTCCGCGGAAATTGGAAACGCCGCTCTTGCTGCCGTTCACCATGATGGTGGCCGCCGTCGCGCGTGTATTTCCGTAATCATCCACTGGCAGGGCGGTCAAACTATTGACTACCGTATAGGGGCCGATCAACGAGTTAGACTTTTGTACTGACAGATAGTACGCGCCAGGTTCCGTGATGCCGTAGGTCAAGTGGCCATTAACACCCCACGTACCGCCGCCATCGTCGTTTTGGTACAGCAGGTTACCGGCTGCATCAAACAAATAGATGTAGGTATTCATTGCGCCTGTCGTACCGATATCCAACATCGCGGGTTGCGTGATATCTAATCTAAAATAATCGATATCATTGCTGGTTTCAAACGCGGCCGATGTCGTCGTATTGAGCGCGATCGTCTTGGCCGTGCTCAGCGTGTTGCCCGCATCATCCACGGACGTCGCACTCAGGTTGGCCTGCAATGTGTAGCTGCCGATATTGGGTGAGTTGCCATTGACATAGAAATAATATGTCCCCGGCGTCACGTTATAGGCGACAAAGATATTATTATCGCTACCGCTGGCATAGGCATTATACAGCGACCAAAAACTGCTCGCACTCAACAAGGTGCCGCTCAGCGGAACAGTTGCGTTAACCGATGTGATCGTCAACAAGCCAGCCGTCGGCACGACGATACTGAAATAATCGGTATCGCCAGGGAAGGTGTTGGCGTTAATACTACCGCCCAACGCAAGCGCGGCGGCAGTTGCCGATGTGTCACCATAATCATCCGCAACAAATTGAGTGCTGACATTATAGGTCATCACCTCTAACGTATTGCGCTCTACCTTCACATAATAGGTAGCTGCCGCAGGCACCACGACCCCCAGCGCGATCGGATTGGAGACACTGCTGACCAACACATTCGCCGACGCATCCAACATCGTCACTAAAACACCCGCCGAACTGGTGCCGGTCACCTTCAAATACCCTTTGGCCGGGGCATCTACGCGATACATATCGACATCGCCGAAATATTCGATCGCGGCACTGTAGGCGCTGCCTAGCGTCATCGTGGTCGCCGCCGCCGTCGTGTTGCCCACACTATCCACCGGCTCTGATGCACTCAGACTGGCGTTGACCGTGTAACTTCCGAGCGCGGCGTTCGCTGCGTTGACCCACACGTAATAGGTGCCGACCGCGACATTCACCGTCATCTGGAAATTGTTGCTGCCCAAGTAATTGTCATTGGCGGCTATCCAGGTGCCCGACGTATTTGTAATATAGGCCGTAACGTCCGTCGTACCGGTGGATTTTACCGTCAACCAACCGGCGCTCGTGACATCGATTTTAAATACGTCGGTGTCGCGTCCATACGCGTAACTCGCTACGTAATCTATTTTCGCCGCGACTGAACCACCTACCGCCAACGGCACCGCCGTCGCCGTCGTATCGCCTTCAATGTCCTGCGTCACTGTTACAGCATAGTCACCCGTGCCCAGCGTATAATAATGGACGACGCGGACATAATACGTACCGGCGGGTGCATTGGTGTAAATATAGCTCAAATTACCCGTTGTGTTACTGCTGCCCGCGACGTAGGCACCGGCGCTGTTGTAAATTTCACTCGCCACCGGCATTGCGCCGGGGAGGTTGACGATCAGCGTGCCGGTATTCGCCGTAGTCACCGTAAAATAATCGACGTCGCCGTAGCTGCCGATCTTCCCTGACTTGGCAACCCCCAGAGAAATAGGTGTCGCTGCGCCTGTGGTATCTCCGTGATCATCCACGGGGATCGCTGCAGTGGCGAATTGGCTGACCAACGTATAGGCGCCAGTGCCGCTGGCTGAGTTGTGTTCGACTTGCAGCGAATAGATACCGGCGTTCACATTCGCCTGGATACGGAAATTCGCGTCCGTATAGTCGTCGTTCGTCGCCAGGACGGTGCCTTCGACATTGCGCAATGTCCCTTTGGTGTTGGTGCCGCCCGTGGTATTAACCGTCAACACGCCATTCGCCGGTACATACAACGAGAACACATCGACGTCGCCTGCCAATTCGATTGACGCGCTACGCGAACCGTTGATCGGCATGTAGGTCGCATCGGCATACGCATCACCATCGTCCGGCGTAAAGCGCGACAACAACGTATAAGCGCCGGTACCCGCGCTGCTGTTGTGGTGTACCGACACAAAATAAGTGCCCGCCACCAACGCGCGATTCAGACTGAAATTGAGCGTAGCGCCGTTGTCATTGCTCACCAACACGTTGCCGTTTGCATCACGCAATTCGCCAACGGTATCGGTGCTACCGGTGGTGGAAAGCGCAACGACACCCGCCGTGTCAAATACCAATTTAAAATAATCCACGTCACCCGCACGATCAATCGAACCTACGTTGTCGCTATTAAGAGAGACTTGTTGCGCCGTCGCCAGCGTGTCACCTTGATCCAAGGTCGGCGGATTCAATATCCAATACGCGTCACCGCTGGCATTGCTTGCGCGCACCAAGATTTGATTGCGTTCATTCACGGTGTACGCGTCCACCAGACTCCAACCGCTGGGCAGACTGACGTAATTATTGAGGTCATACATCTGACTGTTTTGATAGACGAACGCGCGGTATTGCGACGCCGCATTCATAGCCGCACCCACGATGACCCCGGCATTATTCACCGAACGCGCGACACTGTGCGCGCCGCCTAAGGTGCCGAGATCCTGCATACCGGTGGCACTCTGCCAGCGAAACGCGCGCGAATTGCTTGCCGCATCCACTACCATGCCCACCACGACATTATTGTCATTGATATCATAACCTTCGCTGTACGTACTATTCGGTAGCACGCTCAAGAAGTTGATTACGTCGTTGGCCCATACATAGGCGCGCCACGGTTTGGTCGTACCGTCGTACACATTGCCCACGTCATAGAAGGCCGCACCCGTCACCGCGTCGGATTCATTGACCGCGTGTGCGCGCGAACGCTGATATTTAACGCCTATATATTTGCTGGTACCGCCAGCGATGTCGATTAAACCGTGTTCGTAGGTATCCTGCGGACCCGCGCCGCCCTCAGTGATGCCTGTCCCGACGACGGAACCGCGTTCATTGATGTCGGTCGGATTCGTTCCTTGCGACCATGCGTAGCCCGATATCGTCGGACGAGGATAGGCCGTCGCTGCACGCGTCAACGGTGCAATCCAGCGATACGGTTTTTCAAAATACGAAGAGCCCATAGGCGGCCAGTTATGATTGCTGCCGATGACGGTGCCCGCATTATTGATCGCGGTTGCGCGTCCGCCGCAGGCGGAATTATCGGCATAACCATCGAGATAATAGTCGCGACAACCGCGACCTTCGACGATGACTTGTTTGCTGGGCGACAACCAGCCGTCATATTGCGTTTGAGACTTGAAAAACACGGGGAGTGCAAGTTGTTTCACTACGCCGTTTTCCCACACCGCAGCGACAGTACCGTCCGCACCGCCAGTGGGTAATACTTGCCAAATCGGCAGCGCCGGTCGTTCCATCGCCGTACCCGGCAGGCGCGCCGCCACCGCACCAAGATCATTCATCGACGGAAACGCGGTCTGATAATATCCATAGTAAGGCGTGAGACCGCTGCTCAATTGGTTATGGTTGTACCCCGTGGTCACCTGCGCACCCGGCGCCGCTTGCGTGTTTATGCTGTAACTTTGCGGCGCGACATTAATCCTTCGCACGGGTAACACTGCCAACACATAACTCGGATCATCCTCGACGGTGACCGCCAAATCCATTTTCAGTAAATACGCGAGATCCACACAATAGTAAGCGGAATAACAATAATTCCGACCCTTGGTTCCGGACCAATACCAATCACCCACGCCATCCAATTGCATGTTCAGAAACGGCGCAGGATTGTAACTCCCGCTACTGCGCAGGGCGCCCGACAACCCCTCCAATTCACTCTTTTCGGGCAAGCGCCAATCATCAAATCCGGCATATACTAAATTGTTCGCACTGGCGACGGCGGTAGACCAATTCGCCGTCGCAAGTTGATTGGCATCTTTCACCCACATTAAACCGGATACAGAGTCTGTTACCGTGCCATTGCCATTGTCCACCAACGCCGCATGCGCATTCGTCACGGCGCCAGTCAACGCCATCATCACAATACTGAAATTGCGTACCGCCAGTCGCAATCGGCGCCCCTCCCCAGATGCATGATCTCTATTTATTGCATTGGCAGGCTGTGCGTCGACACGCCTGATTGTCGGCGCGCACTGCCGCGCTTTTATTAACCACATAATCTATCCTCCGATATATAACCAAAAATCAATGATTGAAGCAAATGAAAGCAAACCAAGTTGGCTTGATGCCCTCATCAATTTCTCTTTTGTTGACTCATGACTTGCGTTGTAAATATCTACTTATCTCAGATGCCGCACATTGCGGTCTAAGCGGCACGCGGTACAGTTGTACCTCTACTATGGCATCCCTCTGCGAGCGCACTGCATAGCTTGCATGTTATGTCTGCAATAAACTCCTGACTGTAAATCGTAATTTATTTTTTTATCACTTAATTTTTACGCCGTTGTAATTTTCATTGTGGTCGGCGATTAAAGACGATTTTGTACTACAAATGGATTTATTATTTATGCTTTCACAATCCATCACCGCGCTTATACTTAGTCTAAATATTTCGTCGCGCGCTATCCTCTTTATACTGCTCAAAATAGCATCCAATTAATGCTATCCAAATGCACCACACACATTTTGTCCTAATTTGCTGGCAAATTGTCCTAAAAAAGCGGGGACAACCTTTACTTCTTTAAATTCGCGATTTGTCTTTGCATTAATGCGCGCTGCGCCTTATCATGATGGTGCCTGAAAAAATTTTTTATAAATTGCGACCAATCATAATTCATAAATAGGTCCAAGTTTTGAAAGCCTATCGCTTGGAGTTTTGTGATGCCCCCTAGAACAGTAAAAAATATGTCACGCCCCTGCAATCACATTGATACCCCTTCACATCGCGTTGCAATGCTCATTTATCCCGACGCGCAGATCTTGGACATCACCGGGCCGTTGGAGGTGTTTTCACGCACCGCACGCTGGCTAAACGCGCGACAATTAACGTCTTCAGATGCGTACGACATACAACTCGTCGCGCAACGCGCGGGACCCGTGCGTTGCTCCAATGGCATAGAATTGATCGCCACCCGTGATTTGCGCGACGAACACCCGGTAGAAACCCTCATGATCTGTGGAGGCCCGGGTTACCGGGCTGCGATGGATAACGCTGATCTTGTCGCCTGGATCAAAAAATTCGCGCCGCGTGCGCGCCGGATTGCGTCGGTGTGTACTGGGGTGTTTTTGCTGGCAAAGGCGGGGCTGCTTGAGCATAGGCGGGTTACCGCGCATCGCGAATATGTGAATGCGCTTGCGCGTTTCGCGCCGAATTCTACGATTGATACGCGTGCGATGTATGTACACGATGGGAATATTTTTACATCTGGGGGTGCCAGCGCGGGCACGGACATGGCGTTGGCGATGGTCGAGCATGACTGGGGCAGCCCCGTCACATTGTCAGTCGCGCGGGAATTGGTATTATTTTTCGATCGGCACGGAGATCAACCTCAATACAGCCGCTTGCTAGGCGAGCGTCGGCATGAAGGTGACAGGATTTCAGACTTAAAAATCTGGATCGCGGAAAATATCGACAAGGATTTATCACTTGAAAAATTGGCGGCGCGTATGGCGATGAGTGAGCGCAATTTTTCGCGGCATTTCTTTGCAGTCACGCACGTCACACCCGCACGTTACGTGGAGCAAGTGCGGGTTGAATCCGCTCGCCGCAAATTGGAAGAGGGAAACCTGCCGTTAGAAAAGATCGCAGTGAAGACCGGATTTTCATCTGCCGAACATATGCGACGTTCGTTCCAACGCCTTTTGGGCGTACCGCCCAGCGTATACCGTGAACGATTCCATAAAACGGCATAGTGCGGGTTCTGTTTGTAGTCGCGCAGGCTCATTCGCGCGCCGGTGGCGGTCACTGTCTATTTATATGTAAAAAGTTTGGCGCACTACGTACGAACGAGGTGAATTCAGGCTTTACGAATAAAAATTAAAGCCCTAACCCGGCGGTTTTCAATATACATAACATCACGAGTCGGCGTGATCGCCGACCAACTCCAGACGGTTGGCATTATTCCCTGCGGGCGCAGGACGTTGACTATACTCAATGAGCGTTTCAATCTTCACAATGCGCTTATCGAGCTCATGCAGCATCGTGCGTAATTCTTTGGCGTCTTCGCGTTGCAAGCGACTCAAGTCGGCGATCTTTTCGGCAACACCTTCAACGCGTTGCGCGAGCTTCAACGCCTCGGCAATCGTATCAATAACGTGCTTCACACTCACGCGTTAATAGCCTGTTTTTCCGAATGCGGCGCACCGACGGCCTGATAGTACGCCAACGTGTGTTCCACTTCTTTTTCGGCCCGTTGCAGCGCCACGCGTGCTTGCTGATTCGCCGCTTGCAACGCCCGCAACAACACACCGATTTCTTCTGCGTGCTGGCCTTGTTGCGGATCGTAGGCATCCAGCGCGCGCCGGATGACTTCGGATTCTGAACTGCTGATATCGTCCGCCAATTTTTTCAATAACTTCTTATGCTTGATATCGAGCAGGATATTCATGCGCACAGCCATAGGTACTATCCCCATAAACAGCTTATCTTGAATAAGTTTAGCACAGCAGATGTGCATACACCACGCATACACACTACGGCTACTTCTTCGCAGCCAACCTCACCGCCAGGACGTCACACCGCGCATGGTGCAACACCGCGTTGGCGGTAGACCCCAGCAATAGGCCCAGCCCATGACGACCGTGGCTGCCCAGCACGATTAAATCCACCCGCTCGCGTTCCGCGACCCGCAAGATTTCCGTCTTCGTAGACCCGATCTCTATCCAATGCGGGGTCTCTGGCATCCCTAACGCGTTTAAAAGCTCGGACATATGACGGCGCGCGGCGTCTATCAACACCTGTTCCATGTCAAATTGCACGGGCAATCCCATCTCCGCGCTCGGGTCTAACGGGAAATATTCGACCACATGTAAAATACTCAGTTTCGCCTGGTATTTTTGTACAATATCCAGCGCTTTGCGCGCGGCGACGATAGCATCCGGCGCAAAATCGGTTGCAAACAGGACACGTTGATAAGACATAGCACCTCCTAACCCTTACACGGGATGAAGACCTACTGCGCTCCGGCCTTCTTCAGAAGTTCTATGATAGCAGGATCTTTGATACGCTGCGCCATGCGCAGCACGGTGTCGCCATTACGGTCTTTAATCGTGGTCTTTGCGCCTTGCTTTAACAACAGATCGACCAATTCATAGTCGCCGTTGCTCACCGCGATAAACAACGCACTATACCCCGCTTGGCTGACGACGTTGATCTCCGCCCCCCGCTTTATTAACTTCTTCACGACCTCGTGCTGGCCGCGTGAAGACGCCGCGATCAATGGCGTATCGCCGGTTTTGTTCCGCAAATTGGGGTCCGCGCCGTGATCCAATAAGATATTCACGGTTTCCAGATGCCCCTCTTCGGCGGCCAACATCAACGCGGTCGCGCTTTCATTATGATCGAATCGCTCGTTGACCCGTGCGCCCTTTTCTATCAGCAGTTTTACGAGGTCGTTATATCCGCTACCCGCCGCCGCCAACAGCACCGGCGCGCCGTATTGATTTTTACTATTGGCATCCGCCCCACTGTTGAGCAAGGTCGTCGCGACGTCGAGTTTGCGATGGGCAATCGCAAGAAACAACGCGCTGTCACCGGTTGCATTCTTTACATCGGCACTGCGCCCTTGGGACAACAACTCCTTGACCTTGGCCAGTTCGCCTTGGGTGACGGCTGTCAAAAAGGCGTCGGCCTCGGCGGCCATCAAGATCGCGATCAGCATAAAATTTAGGCAAACTGCCTGCCCGCCACGACGAAAGATATCGGTCAACACCTGGGTGTCCTTACACTGGGTTAATCACCCGAGACTTGCAGCAATTTCCGGGCCTTACATAGGGCAAAAAAAAACCCGCCATATACAGCGATGACGGGTTTTCATGTGAGTCGCCTCATCGTGGGGGATATAGAGAAACCCGCATACGACCGGCTACGCCACCTCAGTACCGTTTAAAGTCCGTTGTATTTGCTCAAATTTTCAACACAGCACGCATTCCTTACCACTCAGATGTCACTAACATTAACGCATCGCTTATTTGTGCCCATGCGTGCCCTCCGTTTTGTACCCATCGCGCTTCCACCACTCCAGACCGCCGATAAGTTCTTTAACCCTGAAACCCAATTTTGTCATCGCCAGCGCCCCCTTAGTGGACGCGTTACAGCCTATGCCGTCGCAATAAGTGACGATCAACGCGTTGGGATCGATATCCGCTACCGTTTCCCTATTCATATTTCGATACGGGATATTGATCGCACCGGGGATATGCTCTTTGTTGTACGCCTCCGACGAACGCGCATCTATCACCACAAGCGCATCGCGCTGCCCCAATGCGACGTTTAAATCCCAAGCGTCCGTCGCGTACGCGAGTTTGTTTCGGACGCGGCATTCCACTGCATGATGTCTGCAGGTGTGGTATACGCCCGCCAAACTCGCTCGATAGGCGCGTCTACGGTGG
>JAOUGF010000582.1 GCA_029857925.1 Gammaproteobacteria bacterium | reverse complement strand
CCAGCGTATTGATAGAGGTCAGAAGGCAGTACTCGCCGCAACAGGAGGTGTCCATTATGGAGGCCATGCACGCCGCGTTGCGCGAGGCCTTCAAGATCGTCGCCAGTGATCGCAATGTACGCCTGGTGGTACACGAGCCCCACCGTTTCGCGTGTCCTCCCGACCGCAAACAACCTGAGTTTTATACGCAAGTCAGTATCGACGCCTTCGAGGGCCGTTCATTGGACGCGAAGCGCGCGCTATATCGCGCCATCGTCGGAAATTTGCAACCCCTCGGCATTCCTGCCGATCACGTAAACATTTTGTTACGCGAAATCGCGAAGGAAAATTGGGGCATTCGCGGCGGGCAGGCGGGTTGTGACGTAGAATTGGGGTATAAAGTGGACGTATGATAGGCCACGCCGTCGGCATTGGGAATTACACAAGGATTTATAGTATGCATATACGACTCGCGCGGCAGGACGACGGCGAGGCGATCGCGCAATTACATGCACAGAGTTGGCGGTCGGCCTATCGCGGGTTATTTAATGACGCGTTTCTGGACAATGAGGTGGTCGCGAATCGACAACAGGTGTGGCGGCAACGTTTTGCTTCTCCAAAACCGAATCAGCAGGTGCTGGTGGCGGAGGAGTCTCAGTACATTGTTGGGTTTATCTGCGCCTATGGCAATGAACATCCGCGCTGGGGAACTTATATCGACAATTTACACGTCGCGCAGGCACACAAGGGCATAGGCATAGGTCGGCGATTGATGGCGGCGATCGCGCGCTGGTCACACCAACACTATCCCGATGTCGGATTGTATCTACAGGTATTGGAGGCCAATCTACCGGCACGGCGATTCTATGAAAAACTAGGTGCGATGAATCAAGAATCCAGTGTGTGGGAACCGCCGGGCGGCGGTAGCGTGGTGGATCTGCGCTACGTGTGGTCACGGCCGGAGGTGTTGTACACCGTGCCGCCGGACGTTGAATAGTCGCCGCCTACGTCAGGCGTTGTCGGGCAAGAATTTTATTAGCAAATCATTTAAGAAATCACGCCCCTTTTGGGTGGGCGCGAACCTGCGCGATGCATGATCTAGCGCAACCCAGTCTTCGTCGACCAGCGTTTGTATACGTTGTTCTAACGAAGAATATGCGACTCCAGTGCGCGTCGCGAAATAGTCTATGGGCACACCTTCCGTTAAACGTAATGCATTCATCATGAACTCGAACGGCAACTCCGCAGGCGTCAAATCGTGTTGCCCCGCAAGGCTTGCGGGTGTGCCGGCATGTTGCATGTAGTCGCGCGGCGAACGCATTTTCCAGCGCCGTTCTATACGCGCGTCGTTGACAAAGGTAAGCTTGCCGTGCGCACCGGCGCCTATGCCGAGATAATCACCGAATTCCCAATAATTTATATTGTGCCGACATTGATGCCCGGCACGCGCAAATGCCGACGTCTCGTAACCGATATAGCCTGCCGCCGCCAGCGCAGCGCGCCCGGCGAGTTGAATGTCCCATGCGTTATCGTCGTCCGGCAGCGGCGGCGGCGTGTGAAAAAACGCGGTGTTGGGTTCCAGCGTGAGTTGATAATAAGAGATCTGGCCGGGTTGTAGCGCGATGGCCGTGTGTACGTCCGCCAATGCCTCTGCCAGGGTCTGTTCCGGTAAAGCGTACATTAAGTCGATATTCACACTCGCAAAATCTGCGCGCAATGCGGTTTCTATCGCACGTATCGCGGCGTTCGCGTCATGGATGCGTCCTAGCGCATGCAAATGTTTGTCATTGAAACTTTGCACGCCTATGGATAGACGGTTGATGCCCGCAGCGCGAAAATCCGCGAAACGCGCGGCCTCGACGCTGCCGGGATTGGCCTCTAAGGTGATTTCCGCGTGCGGCGAAATCGGTAGCAATGCGCGCAACTGTGTTAACAGATGTTCAATCGCGTGCGGTGAAAACAGGCTGGGTGTGCCCCCGCCGATGAAAACGCTGTGGATGCGCCGTCCCCACACCAGCGGCAATTCAAGCTGTACATCGGCCAGTAACGCGTCGATGTAGGCGGCCTCTGGAATCTGCTCTGTGACGTGCGAATTGAAATCGCAATACGGGCATTTGCGCACACACCACGGGATATGGATGTACAACGCCAACGGCGGTGGATGCTTTAATACCAGTGACATACAAGGTGTTACGCGCGATGGTAGGGATGGTTGTGCAGTATACTCCACGCGCGATAGAGTTGCTCGGCGAGCACAAT
>JAOUGF010000581.1 GCA_029857925.1 Gammaproteobacteria bacterium | reverse complement strand
TGGCGGCTGATCAGGTCCACCAAGTCTTCAAAATTGGGTTCCCCAGACGAACGCAAACGGAACAATGTGTTTGGTAGTCCGTGGTCATCACAATACGGGGGCACACTCATCCAGGTTGCAACCACCTGCGCTGCAAGCGATACGCCCTTGCGATCTTCGTTTAAAAACAGGGATTGATCTTCGCGAAAGCGCCGTATGTCTTTGCGGTGGACGCCGGTTAACAGGTTCAGGCGGCTGTCTGTTTGGCGCCCATCCACGGGATTAAAGTCGCGTGTGGCGACATCCAGGTACAACGCCTTAATCATTTGATTGACATAAGGAAAGGATATTTTGTAATGGATTAATAAACGCACGAGGGGGCGCAGGACGCGAGTGACGGCCTGGCTCACGATGTCTGCGCGGGTAAGCTCAGTGTTAATGGCGTAGGCCCTGGCATGGGAAATATTCCCTCATCATAGCCCAGGCTGGGGCGTAACCGCAATACTTTTAGTAAGCTGCGCGTCTGCGGCAAGTAACACTATTTGGTGCTATTCAAACCGCTTGCGCCCGCGAATAAATTCAGCCGCAACTGCGACAGTGATTTCGTCGCGGCCAATGTGTTAGTTTGGCGAAGTATTATCTCAATTTTTACGCGTGTCCTTCGGCACTCGCGATATACGTAGTTGAGACGGCTTTCACCCCGCGAGTTTCCGCGCGCGTACGATCGCCGCACGCACCTGTTGCGGCGCGGTGCCGCCGATGTGATTGCGTGCGGCGACGGAGCCTTGCGGGGTCAACACATCAAACACGTCCTGCGTAATCATGGCACCCACGCGTTGCAATTCTTCCAACGTCAACGCCGATAAATCGCGACCTTGTTCGACGCCGTATCGCACGGCCTTGCCGACGATTTCGTGCGCGTCGCGAAAGGCCGCGCCCTTGCGCACCAAATAATCGGCGAGGTCGGTGGCGGTGGAAAAACCTTGTAGCGTGGCTTGCAACATGCGTTCACGGTTTACGCGCAACGCGGGGACCATGTCGGTGAAAACACGCAGGCAGCCGCGTAAGGTGTCTACGCTATCAAACAACGGTTCTTTGTCTTCTTGATTGTCTTTATTGTAGGCCAAGGGTTGGCCTTTCATCAGCGTCAGCAACGCGATTAAATTGCCGAACGCGCGCCCGGTCTTGCCACGCACCAGTTCGGGTACATCGGGATTTTTCTTTTGCGGCATGATAGACGAGCCGGTGCAAAAGCGATCGCCGATATCGACGAACTGAAATTGTTGTGACGCCCACAGGATCAATTCTTCGGAAAAACGCGAGAGATGCATTTGCGTGGTCGCGGCAGCGGCGCAAAATTCGATGATAAAATCGCGGTCGCTGACGGCATCCAGAGAATTTTCGGCGACACCGTCGAATCCCAATAATTGCGCGGTGTAGTGGCGGTCGATAGGATAGGTGGTGCCGGCCAACGCGGCGGCGCCTAACGGCATGATATTCACACGCTTGCGACAATCGCTGAAACGCGCGGTGTCGCGCACCAACATCTCGTGCCAGGCCAATAGATGATGACCAAAGGTGACCGGCTGCGCTACTTGCAGGTGCGTAAATCCGGGCATGACGGTGTCGGCCTCTTGCTCAGCCAAATCTAACAACGCATTGCGCAATGCGCGCAGTTGGCCGATCACCGCGTCGATTTCTTCGCGCACATACAGGCGCATGTCGGTCGCGACTTGGTCGTTGCGCGAGCGCCCGGTGTGCAGTTTTTTACCCGCGATGCCGATGCGTTCCGTCAGTCGCGCCTCGATGTTCATGTGCACGTCTTCTAGCGCCACCGACCAGGTGAAGTCGCCGGATTCGATTTCGCGCTCTAGCGCGCGCAAGCCCGCAGCGATATCCTGGTATTCGGCGTCGGTCAACACGCCTACCTTGGCCAACATCTGCGCGTGTGCGATGGAGCCCATGATGTCGTAGCGGTAAAGCCGCTGGTCAAATCCCACGGAGGCGGTGAACGCCTGGACAAACGCGTCGGTGGGCTCGGTGAAGCGTCCGCCCCAGACCTGGCTGGTGGTGTCGTTGTTGCTCATGCGTAAACGGGCTCAAAAACAGGAAAACGGGGGGCTATTATAATGAATTTCGGGGGGGAGGCGGCATTTTCATTTGCGCAATGCCTGCCGCGTCTATAGCATTAGCGTTTTAAATGTGTGGATCGAGTCCATGGCTAATATTCTACGTATCGCAACCCGAAAAAGCCCCCTGGCGCTGTGGC
>JAOUGF010000580.1 GCA_029857925.1 Gammaproteobacteria bacterium | reverse complement strand
TGCCACCACTCCACACTGAGGGTAATCAGCACGATTAACGCAGCGCCAAGCGTGGCGACCAGGCGTGTCCGTGTACCGGGAAGTAAAAGCGTACAATATGAGATGCCCATGAAGGGCCATAATCCGTCGAGCAACGTCGTTAGACCGCCAGTGTCACCTGCCATTTGGTAACGAAACGGTTCCCAATTGAAAGAGTTCGCAACCAATACAATCTGCTTGTGTGGTGTGAGGTGCGCGAGAATATAGCCGACGAGTAAGCTGAATATCGCAAGCCGGGCTTGTACGCTTGGTGTGTAGTGCATCGACAAGCTCAGCACGCTGAGTGCGATACTGAGCCCGATAAAGGCCTCCGCATTAACCTCGTAATGTACGACCGCCATTTTTAGTAACAGTACACCCAGCGCAAATATGCCAAAGCGTATCATTGGATGCGCGGGGGTGGGGGGGCGCCACAGGTGGTAGAGGATAAATCCCAAGCCGATAAATTGAAAACTGGCTGGGAGCCATAGACGCGGGTCCAACGCAAGTGGGTGTACTAACGCGTGCCACAATGCGGACAGACTGTTCAGGTACGCGCGGTCTTGAAAATCCGGCACAAACGGGCTCAATTGGGCAAACATCCACACCGCAAGGACAAATAGGCCAAAATCGGTAAAGCGGCCCAGCATAAATCCACGTTGCCGCCATTCAAGCAATCGTTGTCCCAGTCGTGTGCTAGGGCCGGTCGCCCAGGCGATCGTAATCCCAATTAAGGTTCCCAACCCATTTAGCGCGAGGTCGCGAAAAGAGGCGATACGGCTAGGCAAGAAAAGCTGTGTAAATTCCATGCAGCCGCTTAATGCAAATCCGGCCAACAAGCTCCATCCCGCCGCCGCAAATACCTCGGTGCGCTCACGTATACTCCAATAGAGCGTCAACCCGATAGGAATATATAACAATATATTCAGTGTAATGTCGTTTGTGGAGACATACCGAGTTTGACCTTCAATTAACCCCCACCAATGGGCGTCTGCGGGCCATGTCCAACCTTTCCAGGGATACAAGCTGCCGTAGACCACCAGCACCATGTAGATGAAGGTCAGAATAGGCCTCAAATAGTGGCGTTTGAGCGTTGTAGGCGGCTTTCGTCTGGGCATTACATCGTGCTCTTGCAGGTTCCACGCCCACAGGCAAGGATTAAGTATGTCATGAAAGCAATACAAAAACATAGTGTTGCAAAAAACGCGGCGGACGGATTGACCTTCATCGTCAAGGCTGCTACCTTTACCGCGTGCCAAAAACAATTAGACGGGCCAAATGGCACTAAGGGCCGTGCTAACTAAGCCTCAACCGTCAATAGGGCGGTAAGACGAGGCCAAGCGGATACCGTTATAAACATTCTAATTAATGTTCGCCGAAGGCCCTGTGTGGGGTTTAGTTAACGCGGTTCTTGGTATGGTTTGCTGGGCGGGTTTAACTCAACGTAAGGGATGGGAGTCATGATAAAAAAAATCGCTATATGTGTAGCGTTTGCGTCATTGTCTATGACGATGCAAGGGGCCTTGGCGGCGGGTGACGCGGCTGCAGGCAAGGGTAAATCTGAATTGTGCCAGAGCTGTCATGGCGAGCAAGGCCTCAGTGTGAATCCTGAGTGTCCAAATCTTGCGGGACAAAAGCCTGGGTATATCTACAAGCAGGTAACGGACTTCCAAAAGAATTTGCGTAATAATGACACGATGTCACCGATGGCAGGCATGGTGACGGATATGCAAGATCTTAAAGACATCGCCGCCTATTTTTCTAGCCAAAAGAGTATGTCACAAAAAGAGGGCAGCTTTGGCAAGTCCAGTGGCGATAAAAAGAAGGTCGAGGCTGGTAAAAAGCTGTTCCTGGAAGGTAATAGCGACAGCGGTGTGTACGGATGCGTTAATTGCCACGGCCAGGATGGCAGAGGCAAAGACGCGACCAACCAAATCTTCCCGATTATCGGCGGCCAAACCAAGGACTACCTGGTTAAACAGTTGATGGATCTGAAGGCAGGGACACGTACCAATGATCCGGCGGGCATGATGGGCGATATCGCCAAAAAATTGTCCGAAAAAGAAATTGACGAAGTGGCGGATTACTTGTCCGCCATGTAGGGGTTGTGATAGCGCAATTAAAAAGGCGGGTCTTTTCAGACCCGCCTTTT
Source organism: Gammaproteobacteria bacterium (assembly GCA_029857925.1). GTDB lineage: Bacteria > Pseudomonadota > Gammaproteobacteria > S012-40 > S012-40 > CAKKRP01. The sequence continues at coordinate 79 of JAOUGF010000580.1, read as the reverse complement.
TTGTTTCTCAGCGTTTGTGTGTTACGCGCTTAAGCGAGCAGGGCCTCGCCAATGCGCTGCACAGTCGATCAGTTTACCT
>JAOUGF010000579.1 GCA_029857925.1 Gammaproteobacteria bacterium | reverse complement strand
AAAATACGTGCCGATCGCGCCGTCAGCGGCGCGCGCGCGCACCGTAAGCTGCGTGATTTCATAGTCGAATTCGATCATTTCTTCGACGATCACCCGTGCCTGTTGCACGCGCCCCGCCGCCAACGCATACTCCCATGCCTTTCCAACATCGGCGGGCGTGCGCACGGTCGATTGACCCTTACCTGAGGAAGACATTACCGGCTTGACGATACAGGGATAACCTATGCCCGCGTCTATCGCTTGTTGTAACGCCGACAAGCTCGATGCAAACGCGTAGCGCGACGTCGGCAATCCCAGTTCTTCCGCCGCCAAACGCCGTATGCCTTCGCGATTCATCGTCAATTGCGCCGCGCGCGCGGTGGGTATCACCTCCGCCGTGCCCGCGCGCTCGATCTCCACCAAGGCCTGCGTCGCAATCGCCTCGATCTCCGGCACGATCAAATGCGGGCGTTCCAAGTCCACCAACGCATGCAAGGCCTGCGGATCCGTCATATCGATGACATGACTGCGATGCGCCACCTGGTGGCCCGGCGCATTGGCATAACGATCAACCGCGATGACCTCTACGCCCAAGCGTTGCAATGCAATAATGACCTCTTTGCCGAGTTCACCGGCACCTAATAACATGACACGCGTCGCGGTCGGCGACAAAGGGGTGCCAATGCGCATGTATCGTCCTCTTAGCTTCGGATCAACGATAGAAAAAAACTGTAGAAATGGTAGCAGGTTCTGACGACGGAATCTCGGAAATTCCTGCGCGCGCGGTGAAAACGGCATAGGCGCCAGACGACATGCAAAGCGCCAGAGGCGTCACTGTTATGACGCACGGTTGTGTTGTCGGCGTAACAAATTCCACCCCGCGAACACCATCAACATTAACAAATCATAACCCCACGCGCCCGACGAAGACGACGTTGCCCGCTGTGGTGGCTGCGGCGTAGCACCTGCAATTTCAACAGGGATAATTATATCCTCATAGTCCAACGTGCTCAGACGAATTTGGGCGATTGCAGCAACACCGTCAAAACTATCCAACAATAATGTAATAGACTGCGGTACATCCCAGTTCGATTCGTCGAATTGCAGCACGCTTGCGCCATTAAATTTAACTTTATTACCGATTATGCTTGCATTCACACTTTGCGGCGCAAAAGGCACACGCGCCAAACTCACTTTTATCGTTGCCGCGTTTTTCCCTTCGCCCAATTTAAAGATACGGCGATCCAAGACTAATTTCCGCGCAAAATAATCTAGTCGGCCGCTAGGACCCTGGATAGGAATCGCGTAGACACTGTTCATGGTGTTATTCATGCCCAAACTGGAACGCGCGTTATTGCCCCACCCATATACCGCCCCATCCGCCAGCAACGCGATGCTAAAATCATCGCCAGCGGCAATCGCTACGACGCTGGTCAATTCTTCCGTGGCACTGACCATCACCGCACGCGGCCGATCATGAGCATCCGTTGTACCATCGCCGAGTTGGCCCCAACTATTCTCACCCCATGCCATCACCGTTGAATTTTCTAATAACGCCAGGCTGTGCGCGCCGCCTGCCGCCACCGCCGCAACGGTGGTAAGATTCGCCCCCTGGTCATCTATCACCACCCCTGGCCGTGTTTCAAAAGTCGCGGTGGCCGAACTTGGAATCACACCCAATTGGTCTTGATCGTTGGCGCCCCACGCCATCACTGTATGGTTATCCAACAAGGCCAACGCATGTGCGCCCCCCGCCGCAATGGCCGCTACGCGCCCCAGGTTTCCCGTCGCACTGTCAAAACCACCCACGCCACCAGGCACTGCACGCGCAACGGTAGATGCGTCGCCTAATTGGCCCTGGAAATTGGCCCCCCATGCCTGCACCGTCCCGTCGCTTAAACGCGCCAAACTAAACGAACCGCCTGCCGCGACTTCGAGTACTCGGGTAAGCCCATCAACGTGGGTCGCCACGTTTTGCGATACCTTATTTCCAATGCCTAACTCACCGGCCGCATTATCGCCCCAGCTATATAACCTGCCATCTTTTGTGAACACAAGGCTGTGCGTCGCGCCGTTGGCAATCCCGCTGATATTACACAAACTCGTGCTTGCACAGGTGTTATCTCCAGGCGGGGCGTCAAAGATAACTGCCTGCGGCAGGCCCTCATGGCTAGCCTTACTCCCCGCCCCCCATTGCCCTTGTGCATTACTGCCCCAACTATAGGCGAGCCCAGTGCTCGTGCGCACACTACTAAAGGAAAACCCTGCCGCG
>JAOUGF010000578.1 GCA_029857925.1 Gammaproteobacteria bacterium | reverse complement strand
CAACATAAACGCGGGCAATCCGAAACTGAATGTCATTAAACTATAGCTTGCCATCTCGACGTCATGGCGACCGAACTGACCGCCATAAAACAGCGTGACCATCATCGGCCCCGCCAACATCGCCAAGCCGATAAAACACGGGATGCTGATCAACAACATCGAGCGCAGTCCCCAATCGATGACCTTGTGGAATTCATCCATCGTTGAGGCGGCATAGTGACGTGATAATTGCGGCAATAACACCGTGCCTATCGCCACACCGAACACGCCCAGCGGCAGCTCGACCAGGCGATCCGAGTAATACAACCACGAGATACTGCCGCTGATCAGCAACGACGCGATCACCGTATCCACCAACAAATTGATCTGCGCGACCTGCGAACCGATGATGGTCGGCACCATTAATTTCAGGATGCGTTTGACGCCTTCATGCGCGATGCCCCAACGCGGACGCGGCAACAATTTGAGTTGCAGTAAAAAGGGGATTTGAAACGCCAGTTGCGCGACACCCGCGATAAACACGCCCCACGCCAAGGCCGTCACCGGCACCTCGAACATCGGCGCCATCCATAATGCCGCGAATATCATCGCCAAATTCAAAAATACCGGTGTAAACGCGGGGATCGCGAATTTGCCGTGACTGTTTAAAATGCCGCCCGCCAAGCCGGTCAGTGAAATAAATAAAATATACGGGAAGGTGATGCGCAGCATGTCCACCGCCATCGCGTACTTGCTAGGTTCATGTACGAAGCCCGGCCCGAAGATCATGATAAGAACCGGCGCCGCGACCACACCGATGGCGGTGACCAGCACCAAGATCAGGCCCAGCGTGCCGCTCACGCGGTTCAATAATTCCTGCAATTCCTCCCGGGTGCGTTTTTCTTTGTATTCCGCGAGCACCGGCACAAAGGCCATCGAAAACGAGCCTTCGGCGAACACCCGGCGCAAAAAATTGGGGATGCGAAACGCGAGAAAAAACGCGTCGGTGGCGGCGCTCGCGCCGAACACCCGCGCGACGACGACGTCACGCACGAAACCCAATACACGCGAGATCATGGTCATCGCGCCGACGATGGCGGTGGATTTTACAAGTTGTCTGGACACGCGTGACCTGCTATTGAAAGTGATGTCGTAGGGCTAAAGCAATTTGTCAGCCGCAATTATCCTAGAAACAGCCGTTAACCGCTACTGCGGGCGCTGAGGATAGGAAGTTCATGAGAGGGTCGTAAATTCAGCTTACGCCCAATAGGCGACAACGCCATGCCGTGGATTACACGCGCAACGGTACGTCAAAGCGCACACCGCACGGCATTCAACCGCTGCTTATAGGGAAACTCTATCCCAAGTGGTTAGTTTACCACACCCCCTCGTATCCCCTATGATAACCGTTTGGCGACAGCCCGCACGGCTGCGCCTTGTCTGCACGCAACGTCAGGAAGTGGTGATATGGCCAATGAACCGCAGGGCGCCCCGCGCACACCCAATTTAGACAAGATGTCGGATGCCGAGGTACACACCTATTTCGAGCAAAAATTGCTGGATATCGAAAGCGAATTGGCGCAGGGGGCGGGCCAGGAAGACAGCGTCGCCTATGCGAAATTGCTGTTAGAACAGGCCAACGCGCTGCTCGGCCTGAATCAAAAGGCCGAGATGTGGCAACCGGCGCAACAGGCGTTGGCGGTGTTTATCGACAACGAGGCGTGGGAAGAGGCAGTCACGGCCTGCGATATCTTGTATCAATCCGAACAACCGGCGGCGGTGACGGCGCTGGTGCACGGGGTGTGGTTGGCGATCGCGTTTCCGATCGATCCTGAATTATCACTGACGATGCTCAATCATATCATCGACGAGATGCCCGCCAATGCCGACGGCGCGGCGGTCGCGGCGGTCACTGCGCACTACATCGTCAGCCTGCGCGCCAATGAAACGCAATATCAGAATCTGAATTTTGCGACCACCGGATTGATCGCCTATGTCGCGAAGCGCCATAGCCAAGTGGACAGCCAGGATTTAATGGATTTTTGGATGAATAAATTGCAGTTAAAAGACCCGGCGATCTTTCTGCCGCGGATGGGTATGGTGTTAAACGCCATCGTAAAGCCCGACGAATGGTGGTTCGATCGCGACAAGATACGCGAAAAATTGCCGGATTAAGCGCAAGCGCAGCGGAGGCGGCGATGAAAGACCTTGAAACCGTAAAACACGTCTTGCGGCAATTCGCCAGTGATCGCGACTGGGATCAGTTTCATTCGCCG
>JAOUGF010000577.1 GCA_029857925.1 Gammaproteobacteria bacterium | reverse complement strand
CGATACCGGCTGCGACATTCGCCAACGCGGTCGCATGTGGCAGGTCTAGGCCCGCCGCCAGCGCCGCTGCCAACACTGAAATCACGGTGTCACCTGCGCCGGTCACGTCAAACACCTCGCGCGCGCGCGCGGGCAGGTGCAATTCGGCGTGGCCTTCGCTGAGCAAGGTCATGCCGTGTTCGCCGCGCGTGATCAGCAATGCTTCCAGCGCAAACTCCTGGATCACGCCTTTACCTTTCGCCGTGAGCTCGGTTTCGTTGGAAATGGGACCCGCCACGGCCTCAAATTCATGGAGATTTGGGGTGATCACGCTGGCACCGTGATAAATCGAAAAATCTTTGCCTTTAGGATCGACCAATACTTGTTTGCCTGCCGCGCGTGCGTGCGTAATCATCAGTTGTACGCGGCGTAAACTGCCCTTACCATAATCTGAGAAGACGACGACATCGCAATCGCCGAGCAGTGTTTCAAAACCCGCTGTCATCATGTCGGCCGCGGCAGGATCGAAGCGATCTTCAAAATCAAGGCGTATCAGCTGTTGATGATGACTGATAATGCGCAACTTGGTGATAGTGGGTTGTGCCTGCCAATGTTGCAACGCGCAATGTACACCGGCGGCGCCCAATCGTTGTTCTAATGTTCGCGCTGGTTCATCTTCACCGACAATACCTAGCAGCGTCGCACGTGCGCCTAAGGCGGCAATATTCAACGCGACGTTGGCGGCGCCTCCCGGACGCTCTTCGTTATTGCGGATCCTCACGACGGGGACCGGCGCTTCAGGTGAGATGCGCGAGGTGTCGCCGTGCCAATAGCGATCCAGCATGACATCGCCCACCACCAGTACGCGCGCATTGGCGAAATTCGGAAGATTGAGTTTCATAATCACCTATGAGCATGAAAAGTATTATATTAGCAAACCTACTATCGTCTATGTCGGTTACAATAGTTCTTTTTTTGGGTTGAGGTTATGGTCGCGCCGTCCAGGATATTGGTGGTACGTAACGATAAGCTTGGGGATTTTATGCTTGCCCTACCGGCATTGGCCTTGCTGAAACAGCGGTTGCCGGATGTGCACATTGGTGTGGTGGTGCCCCACTACACACGTGAAATGGCAGAAGCCTGCCCGTGGATTAATGAAGTAATCGTAGATCCCGGGGGTAGCCTAGGGAACTGGCATGCCTATCAAGCGATGATACGCAAAATCCATCAAGGCAAATATGATGCAGTTTTGACTTTATTCTCCACCACCCGCATCGGATTCGCACTGCGTGCGGCGCGAATCCCAGAACGCCTGGCCCCGGCGACCAAAGTGGCGCAGTATTTTTACAATCACCGCTTGGTGCAACGGCGCTCACAATCGATTAAACCTGAATTCGCATACAATTGCGATCTAGTCCGCCATTTTTTGAGCCTGCACGGGGTCGAAGTCTCGGGTGAAATGCCTGCCGGGCCATATCTGCAATTTCCTGATGCCGAGATGGATTCGTCGCATCTGCGATTGGCGCAAGTGCTAGGGGTGGATAGACGAACGCAATGGGTCTTCGTGCACCCCGGCAGCGGGGGTTCCGCGAGCAATCTGACCTTGGCCCAATATGCCGAATTAATAATACGACTGTCCTTGCCCCCTCAGGCGCGCATCGTGGTTACTGCCGGACCTACCGAACGCCCATTGGCGGAATCGCTGCGCCAGATGTTACGTTTAAGTGGTGTAGATGTATTGGTATACCACTCTACTGTGGGTTTGCGTCGTTTCGCGCTTAATATCGCCAGTGCGTCCGTTTTTATCGGGGGTTCGACCGGTCCGCTACATATTGCAGGTGCGTTGGATGTACCTACCGCCGCGTTTTATCCGCGCGGCCGTGTCACTTCCGCGCTGCGCTGGCAAACCCTGAATCGGCCAGAGCGTCGTTTGGCGTTTGCGCCGCCGGAACCCGCCGCCGAGGATGACATGTCCGCTATCGACTTAGGGTCTGCAGCGACTGTGATTAGCGGGATGCTGGCGCGCACTGTTCCGCGCTAAAAAAATGTTCGGTTCGATAATCCTAGAAACGGCATCCAACTACTGTTTCTAGGGATCATAAAGCCCATCTCAAAAAAGCCGCTAATGCAGGTGTAGGCCTTGCAACGTTTGCATGGCTAATCCTATTTCCCATCGTGGGTATCCTATGAACACTCCAATGCGCGCGCTCACCTCACTCGTCCTGTCGCTGATATTTGTATTTACGCTCACAGGTGCGGCCGCGATCCAACCGCCCTTA
>JAOUGF010000576.1 GCA_029857925.1 Gammaproteobacteria bacterium | reverse complement strand
CCTTCAAACAGGTGTATCCCTGCGCGTTCATATACCAGCACGCGGCCGTCTTCGGCCGCCAATGCCAACGGCGTATAGCGCAATGACAGGCGCTGTAACAATTTTCCATCGGCGGCGCTGACGGTGAGCCCTTGCTCGCCGATCGCATAAATGAACCCGCCCGCGACGCTGAAATCGCTGACCCGCAGGCTGGGCGAACGTAGCCACGCCCAACCGTCGACATCCGGTTGCGCGATGTAGAGCGCGCCATTGGCCTGCAACACCAACGTGCCCCCCGGCACTGCGGCCAATTTTTGCGCGCCGCCACGCACCGGCAGGGTTTGACGCAGACGCGGCTCGAATGGCGCGGAGATATCCACCACGGCGACACCGGCATCGCCCAACGCGACCCACAGGTTTTGATCGACGACGGCGACACTTTGTGCGCGGCCGGGCAACTCCAGGCCCGCAGCCCACATTGGATTCGCGCCGTTCGTGATGTCGTAGACCTGCACCCCGTCCGCGCCGCTGGCGGCATAAGCCATGTTGTCACGCACGGTGACGTCTTCAATCGCGTCGCGCGCCTGATAACGGCCCAACATACGCGGGCGCTGCGGGTCGCGCACGTTGGCGGTCTTCACGCCACCCCACCAATCTAGAATAAACGCGTTTTCGCCTTCCACATTCACGCCCCACGCGGCGCCGTCGGTGTCGAGCTGCGCCAGCATGCGCGGTTGCGTCGGCATGCGGATATCCAGCGTCAACAAGCCCGCGTACCATGCCGCAACATACAGCGTGTCACCTTGCAGGGCCAGACCGCGCGCATTTCCAGGGGTTTGAACGCGCGTGATCATCAACGGTTTATCCGGCTCTGTGATGTCCACGACGTGCACGCCTTGGTCAAAAAACGCGACATAGGCGTATTTATCACGCAAGACCACATCCTCTGCCGCGCCATTGCCCTCGCTGGTGTAGGTGCCTATCAATTTCGGGGACTCGCCATCGTCCACATCATAGATTAACAGGCCGGTGGTATCGTCCGCGACGTATAGACGTTTATCGCGCACCTCCAACGCCCAGGCCTTACCGGGGGTGTCTACGCCACCTATTCGCTTGGCCGCGCGCGGGTCTTTGATGTCCACGATATGGAAACCGCCGCGATGCGCTGCAACATACAGATAATCGCCGGACATTTTCATCGTGTAAGCCAGGCCTTCGAGCGGGATGTTGGCGACGATACGCGGCGCCTGCGGCACGCTGACATCGACCACCTGCACACCATGATCGTCATCGGCGACGAACGCATAGTTATCGCGTAACAACACCCCTTTGGGCGACCCCGGCGTGTGCAAGTTGGCTAACAGGCGCGGTGCCTGCGGCGTGGAGACATCGTATATATGCAAACCGGAAAACCAATCGGCGACGTATAAGATGTTCTGACGCAGCGCTGCACGGCGGCTTCCACCCAGGGTCAGTCCGGTCGCGCCTACCGCAGGGGGATTTTCCGCACTGATATCGACCAACTGTATGCTGGTGCCGGTGTTGATCGCGACCTCGGACGCGCGCGCGGAGATGCCCAACGCCGACCCGCTGATGCCAATGGCCGCCAATAATACCGGCGTATCAATGCGCGTGATGTCCAGCCACGACACTATATTATGCTGATCCAATGCCGCCACGCGCGCGCCTTCCAAGTCCACGCGCACCACATGGCCCAATTTTCCGTAACTCCCTAACCAGGTAAGGTTCCCCGCTCGCGGACGGGCGTCATAGATGACCACGCCGGTATCGCCATGGGCGGCCACGACGCGTTCACCTTGCGCGGCCAAGTCCCACGCGCCACCTTGGATCGCGCTGCGCCCTGAAACCACTAAAGCACCATTTTGCGGTGTAGCGGCGAATAAACCCAATGCCGGGCCTGCGACAAAACACTGATCTTGCGTGGCGGCGACGGCGGTCGCGCGGGATTCCAGGCGCATGCGCAAGGCCTGCGGCTCGCCCGACGAACGCAACGAGCGATAACCCAGCTCGATCTCGTCGGTAATCACACACACGTGCTCATTGGCACTCGCCAACCCGGTGATGCGTCCTGCCCACGGCAGGTTGCCCACCAAGCGAAAGGTGCCACGCAACGCGGGTTTCAGAAACAAGAGCCCTTGGCTGCTATCGGCGACGATGATTTGGTCACCCCAGAGGGTGACTGGGCCGCTGAGTTTGGTGCTGGCGAAGCGCGCGGTTTCAAAATAGCGCCCGTCACTGGAACGCGTGTAACCGACCAGA
>JAOUGF010000575.1 GCA_029857925.1 Gammaproteobacteria bacterium | reverse complement strand
TAGAGGTTCCCTTAACGTAGTTCTTAGTCACACATTCGCCCGTCGAACCATCCACCTCACGCGACCTTCCCCCGCAACTATCACTTGAGACCGGCAGGCTGCTAGGTTTATGTATTGACAATCCATGTGGGTGTGACTATTCTAAACAGTATGCGCCGATTTGCACTTCCTTGCGGGCGCTTAAAAAATGCCGCTAAGCGAAGAGGAGAAACCCGCTTCGATAGTTGCTCGCGGGTTTTTTTGTGCCCGCGTTTTTTCGACTTTCTGTTTAAACGAGGGTGTTATGTACGAAGACGAATTTCATTTCGACACGATCGCGGTGCGTCACGGCATACGGCGTACACCTGAAGGCGAACACAGCGAACCGATCTTTCCCACATCGAGCTATGTGTTTGCGAGCGCGGCGGAGGCGGCGGCGCGGTTTTCGGGTGAGGTACCCGGCAATATCTATTCGCGTTTTACGAACCCTACGGTGCGCACCTTCGAGCAGCGTTTAGCGGCGTTGGAAGGCGGGGAGTCGTGCGTCGCCACCGCGTCTGGCATGTCGGCGATCCTGAGCGCCTGCGTGGGACTGATGAAGGTGGGTGATCACATGGTGTCCTCGCGTTCGGTGTTCGGCTCCACGGTGGTGTTATTTAATAATTATCTGTCGCGCATGGGCATTACCACCAGCTATGTCCCGTTAACGGATTTGGCCGCTTGGCGCGACGCGATACAGCCCAACACACGCGTATTGTTCGTGGAGACCCCCTCCAATCCATTGACCGAAGTCGCCGACATCGCGGCGCTAGCCGAAATCGCGCATCAGCGGGGCTGTAAATTGGTTGTGGATAATTGCTTTTGCACGCCGGCGTTACAACAACCCTTGAAATTGGGCGCAGACCTGGTGGTGCATTCCGCAACGAAATATATCGACGGCCAAGGACGTTGTTTAGGTGGCGCCGTGGTCGGTGATGCAACACTGGTCGGAAAAGATGTCTATGGCTTTCTGCGCACCGCCGGGCCGAGCATGAGCCCGTTTAACGCCTGGGTCTTCACCAAGGGTTTGGAGACCTTGCGGCTGCGCATGTTGGCGCACAGCGCCGCGGCGCAGGCGCTCGCAGAATGGTTGATGGAACAGCCTAGCGTTACCCACGTCTATTACCCCGGGTTGGCGCACCATCCGCAACATGCACTGGCGAAGGCGCAACAAAAGGCCTTTGGTGGGGTGTTATCGTTTGAGGTGCGGGGCGGTAAAGACGCCGCGTGGCGCGTCATCGATAACACACGTATGCTATCCATTACCGCCAACCTAGGTGACGTGAAATCTACGATCACGCATCCGGCCACGACGACGCATGGGCGCTTGACCCCCGAGGCACGTATGGAGGCGGGCATCAGTGACGGCCTGTTGCGCATTGCGGTAGGTCTGGAAGACCTTGCCGATATTAAGGTGGATCTGGCGCGAGGTTTGGCGCGTTGATCCTGCGGTTACAACTTTTTGCAACTTAAAGTGCTGTACTTGCATCCACGGCCAGTCGAAATAGCTATAGTGATAAATTGGCCGTGAACCCTAGCGTTGTGCAGGGGAATAGGGTGTCGCGGTGGCGACGTCGGACAGCGAGTGCATTTAAGGAGGCCCGAGTGGCAGCAGAGTTGCGCAAGATTTTATATATCGAGGATGAACCGGATATACAAACCATCGCCAAGCTTTCATTGGAACAAGTCGGAGGTTTCGAGGTGTGCATCTGCAGTTCCGGCGCAGAGGGTTTGGAAAAGATTAAGACCTACCACCCTGATCTGATCTTGTTGGACGTGATGATGCCGGGGATGGACGGCCCAACCACGCTCGCAGAGCTGAAAAAAAACCCTGCATTAAAGAAGATACCCATGGTATTTATGACCGCCAAGGCGCAACCGCAGGAAATAGAGCAATTTAAGCGTTTGGGCGTCGTGGATGTGATTACCAAACCGTTCGATCCGGTGGGTCTGCCCACGCTAGTGCGGAAAATTTGGATGAGTGCGGTTGGGTAGCAGTATGGACCTCGAAGAACAATTACAGGTTCTTCGTCAACAATACGTCGGTCAATTGCCCAAAAAATTTGCGGAAATCGCGGAGCATTGGCGGCAACTACGTGCGCAGGATGACGCCACATTGCGCGCGACGCTGCACCGACTGACCCATAGCCTTGCAGGTTCGGGCGCCACTTATGGTTTCCCCGATATCAGTACGGCGGCGCGGCGTGCCGAAAACCTGTTTAAAATCCAGCCCGATGCGCCCGATCACC
>JAOUGF010000574.1 GCA_029857925.1 Gammaproteobacteria bacterium | reverse complement strand
GATCAGCGCGCAGGCCTTGCCCAACCCCTTGGATTTCAAATAGCTGGTCGGGTAAAGCATCTCTTGCATGCCGGGCCCGCCGCGCGGCCCTTCGTAGCGAATAATCAGCACGTCACCCGCATTTATTTTATCGCCCAAGATCGCCTCGACCGCCGCGTCTTGGCTTTCAAACACGCGCGCGGGGCCCGAAAATTTCAAGATCGATTCATCAACGCCCGCCGTTTTTACAACGCAACCGTCTTCCGCGAGATTGCCATATAACACCGCCAAACCGCCGTCTTTGCTATAGGCGTGCGCGAAATCACGGATACACCCGCCGCTGCGATCAACATCGAGCGCGGGCCAACGCTTATTCTGGCTAAAGGCCTCAGTGGTGCGCACATTACCCGGCCCCGCGCGAAAAAACTCATGAACTTTTGTATCCGACGTGCGTCGCACATCAAACTTTTGCAACGCATCACCCATCGACGCGCTATGCACGGTGTAAGTATTTCTGTGGATCAAATCGGCGCGGTCCAATTCACCCAAAATACCCATTACACCGCCCGCGCGATGCACGTCCTCCATGTGATACTGCTGCGAACTGGGCGCGACTTTGCACAAATTCGGCACCTTGCGCGACAAGCGATCAATGTCTTTCATCGTAAAGGCCACCTCGGCCTCGCTCGCGGCGGCGAGTAAATGCAGGATGGTATTGGTTGAACCACCCATCGCGATATCCAACGCCATCGCATTCTCGAACGCCTGAAAATTCGCAATACTGCGCGGCAATACGCGTGTGTCATCCTGCTGGTAATAGCGCTGCGCAATATCAACGATCACACGGCCCGCGTCTAAAAAGAGTTGTTTGCGATCGGCATGCGTCGCCAACACACTGCCGTTGCCCGGTAACGCCAACCCTAAGGCCTCGACCAGACAATTCATCGAATTGGCGGTAAACATACCCGAACACGAACCGCAGGTCGGGCAGGCCGAACGCTCATATTCCGCCGTATCCGCATCGCTGACTTGCGGATTGGCGGCCGCGACCATCGCATCGACCAGATCCAATTTCACCGCCTTGCCACCGATGACGGCCTTGCCCGATTCCATCGGCCCACCAGACACAAACACCGTCGGAATGTTCAAACGCAATGCGGCGTTCAACATGCCGGGCGTGATCTTGTCGCAATTGGATATACATACCAAGGCATCTGCGCAATGCGCGTTGACCATGTATTCGACCGCATCCGCGATCAATTCACGTGAAGGCAAACTGTACAACATGCCACCATGGCCCATCGCGATACCGTCGTCTACGGCAATCGTATTAAATTCCTTCGCGACGCCCCCGGCGGCCTCGATCTCACGCGCGACCAGTTGACCGAGGTCTTTCAGATGCACATGCCCCGGCACAAACTGCGTGAATGAGTTTGCAATCGCGATAATCGGCTTATTGAAATCGGCATCCGTCATCCCTGTGGCGCGCCACAAGGAGCGGGCGCCAGCCATGTTACGGCCGTGGGTGGAGGTATGGGAACGATAACGTGGCATAGCGCAATCCTCTTGAGTCACTGCGGGAGAATAATACCAGAATGGCAGGCCCTTGGGGTTTCTCGCGCCACCAAACGGTGACTTATACACGACGGAAGGATACTTTAGAAATTTACTAATGATTGAAAAAAGTGACCCTATTGGAGATATGTTATACGCAATATCCGTTTTTTTACATTCATTATTAAATTAGTTGGTAATTCAATAAAAAACAAAAAACCCCTATGACAACCGGAGGCCACCATAGGGGTTAACGCCGCGAAGACCGCGGACTAGAAAGGAACTATTAAAAATACAACCACTTACAGCTTAGGCAACACCCATGTTTTGCACGAAGTAAAATGCAGCAACAATTACGCCCAACACATTAAAAAACAATGCGCTATTTTGTTCCATGATAACACCCCCTCCAGAGTAGGTTAAACAAGCCTCACAAGGCCACTTTACCCCTTCCGCATGCCCTCGCATTTTAAAGGCGTATTGCCTACGAATAGCCCTTCTACAACAATTATCCTGCGCAATTCAGGCCTTGAAAACCCAACTTGAGTGACAATTTTCAGGTGTTCGCGGGGATTTCACGAACCTGTCGCCTTTTTTACACAATTATATGCATGCTTGCAAGCAATATTTTACTAAATTACTTAGTCTTTTAACTTAGTATAATTGTCGGTAATTCTATAGGGCGAAGGGTTGCGCGATAACTTGCATCCATAAGCACCCTTTTTTATACGGTAC
>JAOUGF010000573.1 GCA_029857925.1 Gammaproteobacteria bacterium | reverse complement strand
AGCGTGCATGGTGCGGACCGGCCCGGCATCGTCGCGCAGGTCACGCGCGCGTTGGCGGAAGCGGGGTTAGATATATTGGATTTGGAATCCGACGTTGGCGGTAGTGCGCAGGCGCCAATCTATGTGATGCATATTGAAGGCGTCGCGCGCGAAGGCCTGCCCGCATTGCGCTCCGCATTGGATGTGGTCAGCCGTGGCACCGGCATACACGCGCAGATCGCCGCGATAGACACGTTGGTGGGTTAGTCGTGGCGGTGTTAAAGGTCTTGACCTATCCAGACCCGCGTTTAAAAACAATCTCCGTTCCGGTGGAGGCGTTTGACGAAAAGTTGCGTGCCTTTGTGCGTGACCTGGAAGAAACGATGCGCGCCGGGCCTGGCGGTGTAGGTATCGCGGCGCCCCAAGTCGGCGAATTTACGCGCGTCGTCATCGTCGATGTCTCAATAAAAAAAAATGTCGCGCACCATGGGCGTATGCTACTGGTCAATCCGGAAATCGTGTTGTGGGAGGATATGGCGGTGGGTCGCGAGGGTTGTATGTCGGTGCCCGACTACACCGGCAACGTCATACGCGCGCAACGCATCCAGGTGGCGGCACGCAATGAACACGGCGATGCCGTACATTATGAATGCACGGGCTATGAGGCCCGTGCCGTGCAACACGAATTAGATCATCTCGACGGTATGTTGTTTTTGGACCGGCTGGTGAGTCGTCGCCATGACTTGTTCGCGCGGATTAAGAAATAACGATTAGTGCAGTGACCGTGGTGTAGACAGTGTAAATGCGGGAATGGTGGCGTCAAACGCGTCGCCGCCATCTGTAATCATCTGATAGGTGCCTTCCATGCTGCCCACCGGGGTTTCCAACACCGTGCCGCTGGTATATTGAAACCCTTCCCCTGGCTTGATATGGGGCTGTTCGCCAACCACGCCCATGCCACGCACCTCCTGTGTCCGACCGCGCGCGTCGGTGATTATCCAGTGGCGGCTCAATAATTTGGCGGGCACCGCGCCTTGGTTGCGGATGGTCACCGTGTAGGCAAAGACATAGCGATTCAGATCCGGCACCGATTGGTCGGCCAAATAAGAGGTTTGGACATCCACAATAATATTCGGAGGTTGCTCATTCATAGGTTAATTTTACCATACTGCATGCACATAATATCGTCCAATTCAGGCCCAATTTCAACTGACCCCCTCTATTTTTTAACTTTTCCCTTAGAATTTGCGTTGTCAATCAATGTGAGGTCCACGGGGGACGATGTTGACCAAGATCGTCGATTTTAAAACATTTTTCAAAATGGAATGGCCCTGTCGTAACCACTGTTATATCTACTTGAGACGGCTATGCGCCCTGTAAGTTCGGCAAGAATCTTTTTGGTAGTGAAATATCACCACTAAAAACGCACTGCGGCCGCGCTTGTGTAAGGCAGTATTTAATAATGCGCGTTAAAGCGCACATCTTTCGTCACCCAGCTGCCGTTTTTTGATGCATCGTCTAGGTTGACATTTTAGCGGCTTCCGTATGTGTTTTTGGACGCGGTATGCGCAAACCTGCACAAGAAAAACGTGTATTTCACCACCGCATAAATTCAAATTACACGCAATTATTGTGTGATTGGTATGAGATTCTTTAGTTCAGATTTTCTTAAGGCACCAATTGCAGAGTGTACCCAATGTGAGGGAGGTGTAGGAGGTTAAAAAGTGTAGGAAATGTAGGAAATGTAGTAGGAATGTTGTTGCTTAATTACGTGAATAACTGGGGGGAATAATCGTGACAGGTGGAATAAATTGTGTTAACGCGTTGATGCGCGCGGCGGTGTTTGCGCTGACGTTGATGACGATCTTAACGGTGGGTGGGAAGGACGCGTATGCATTGCCCGCGTTTGCGCGCCAGATGCAAACAGAATGTGCGACGTGCCATGTCCAACACTTTTCGAAACTCAATGCCTTTGGTCGGGAATTTAAGGCCAGCGGCTATTCGATGACGAATGTGAAATCCATCGAGGGGGACGGGCTGAGCATCGCACCGAATTTGAATGCGACGTTCTTCATGCGTTCCCAATATTCGCAGGCGAAAGGGCAACGAGGCGTGTGGGCGGTGCCGCAAGAAGGTGCCATCCTGATGGGCGGTCGATTAAACGACAATATCGGGGGCATGATCGAGTGGGGTGGGCCGTTGTTAGGGGCGAAGATCGCGATGTCTACACCCGTGGGTGGCGTAAGAATAGGTGGCACGGTCTTCACCACGGACGCCCTAGGCCCAAGTTTT
>JAOUGF010000571.1 GCA_029857925.1 Gammaproteobacteria bacterium | reverse complement strand
AACCTCTAAAAATTCGCTGAGCGGCGCATCGCGTCGTTGAAAAGGGTCTAAGAATGCTCAGATATGCCAGGCCTTTGAGGCAACGTGTAAACTGCTCTTTTTCGCCCCTTTCCGCCTAGCGCTGCATCCCCTGATCGAATTTTTAGAGGTTCCCTTCATTAGGATTTTGACTGTGAAATATATTATCCTAGAAACGGCGGTTGACCGCTACAACTACATTTAACGATTTGAAAAAAATAAAATATTCGTAAATTTTACATACACCCAATGGGTGAGAGCGCTATGCCGTAGATTGCACGCTTTACCGCACGCATGGCGGCGTTGCAAATCTTGCTAAGGGCTTGCCATTGACTGCGATTTGCGCCTTGCCCTGCGCACGCTCAAGCGCACACTCCACGGCATCCAACCGCCGTTTCTAGGATTATGTCATATAGAAATCCTACAAAGTTTCCACTGGACAACGATATCAATTAAAGCTATCTTCCTCATGGTTATGACGCACTTGACGAACAGACAACAAGAAATATTGACCGAACGCGTTCAGATACTGTATCAACAGTCGCTGTTAGGCGCCATCGTCCAATGTTGTTCGCTATTTCCTATACACACCTTACTCGAAAACGCTCACCCTTCTCACACGCGAAACCTGATTGAGGGGTTAATATTAGTCAATGGTATTGCAACGCTACTCTGCATTTGGCTATATCGCAAGCGCACACCCAAATCATCCCCGCCGGCCTATTGGGGGAATTATTTAGTTATATTCAACTTCATTGCCGGCACCTTATGGGGAGGCATGTTGTTTACCGCCTTTGGCGCGCAAAACCTCGCAACTGATTTTCTAATCTTATTTTTATTTCCAACGATAAACGTCATTGCAGCTCTCGTTTTGTCCTCATACTTTGCAGCATATGTGGCCTTTTGTTCACCTTTGACGCTCATTGTAGCGGCACGTTTATTGGTTGAAAGCGATCCCATATTTTTTACACTAGGCTGGTTTGTCCCTGCCGCGCTGCCAATGCATTTGTTTTACGCCTACCATATTTCCAAGACATGGCAACAATCCATTCAACTTCGTTTTGAAAATCTAGAACTGGTATCCGAACTCACAAAACAAAAAAACGAAGCGGAAGCCGCCCAGAATATTGCAGAAGAAGCTAACCGATCGAAGACCCGCTTTCTAGCCGCCGCCAGCCATGATTTGCGCCAACCGCTACATGCGTTGACGCTATTTGCAGAGGCTCTTGCCCACGGCACACACGATGTAAAGCAACGCGGAATCGTAGACAACATCAAAACCTCTGTTACCGCCATGGAAGGCCTGTTCAACACCTTGCTTGACATATCGAAACTCGATGCGGGCGTGATTCAACCAAAACCGCGCGGCGTCCGTATGCGTGACATACTTGCGCCATTGGAAAATGAGTGCAAAGAACTAGCGCGTCAAAATAACTTGAATTTTAGCTGTGATCACCGCGACACGATTGTACAAACAGACCCGGTACTATTAGAAACTGTACTCCGTAATTTGCTTAGCAACGCCTTTCGATATACGCAGCGAGGTGGCATCTGGATTCGATGCTTTCCTGTCGACGACAATATAATTGCGATAGAAGTTGAAGACACAGGTATTGGTATTCCGAATGATCAATGTGATTATATTTTCAATGAATTTTCACAGCTGAACAACACAGAACGCAACAAAACCAAAGGATTGGGTCTAGGACTAGCGATCGTAAAACGGATAGTAACGCTGTTGCAACATTCCATCCACGTAGAATCGAAACTTTATCTTGGTTCTAAGTTCATATTGCATCTTCCCAAAGCGGATGTCGCTAGCGCAATCGAGGACTCGGATGATCAACTTGGTATTGAAACTTACTCCACACCCTCCCTGTGCGTTTTAATCGTTGATGATGACGATATGGCGCGCAATAGCTTATCTGAACTCCTTATCCACTGGGGATATCACGTTATCTCCGCAGAATCGGCACGCGAAGCGACCGATAGCATAGCCCGTGGAGTAGCTACGCCCGATGTTATCATTGCGGACTATCAATTGCGTAATAATTTGACCGGCATAGACGCAATTGATTGCTTACATGCAATGCTTGAAAGAAAAATACCTGCATTGATTGTCACTGGCTACATATTGCCGGAACATTTGCAACAAGCGAAACAACGGGGATTCCCGATTTTAAATAAACCCGTAATGCCGGCAAAAATTCGCGCATTTCTTTCACATTGCGAACGTCAACTGGACCCGCTTATCG
>JAOUGF010000572.1 GCA_029857925.1 Gammaproteobacteria bacterium | reverse complement strand
GGTGCCGCAAAAAATGACGTGTCGCGCGGAAAATATGTGGGTACGTTAAACTATACCTATGCAAACGGTATCTTGGACATACGTTACGCCATGTTTTCTGGCTTCAGCCTGCAAGAAACCCATGTGTATGCCGGAAATAGTTACGTAACCACGGGCGCTCCCGGACAATTTGGTAATACGCATGGTGGACTGGTATACGGAACAGCGACCGATAGCTTCCGCATATTAATCGCCGATCCTGAAAATGACGGGATATTCGTAGTCGCCCATGCGTCGGTTTGTATTCAATAAATTGATCTGAGTCCTCTCCCTAGCCTATTGCCCCGGAACTTTATCCGGGGTTTTTTTATGTCTTTGCGCGAATATGTCGCAGTCGATTAGAAACACGCGTACCAAACTCTCCCGGATGCAGAGGTTTGCTAATGTAGTCATCCGCCATTGCATCAAAAATTCGTGCGATTACGGCTGAATCATGCGTCGCGGTGATGAATATAATAGGCAAATGTTTCCAATGTGGATCTGCGCGCAATGACTTGCAGATCGCGATACCGTCCCACCCGGGCATCATGTAATCCAACAGCAGTAGTTCTGGGTTAATTTTTTCGAGAAAAGGGATAATGCCGCTAGAGTCGTTCAGCGTTTCGACGTTCATACCTTCACGGGTCAACAATAACTTTATGCTTTCGAGAAACACGGGATCATCGTCCACCGCCAACACCTTAGCATCGGTCGTGCGCGGCACAGCGGCATTCCCGATTTCCGTGGTTGGTATCGGATTCTCAATGACTTGACGTATCGCAACAATGTCCTTTTGTATTTCTTCGGAGCCTGGGTTTATTGATTCTGAAAGAAAGAACTGCTCGACGCGCCGCACCGCCGCCGTCACATCATTGCGACTAAATAAACCGAGGGAGCCCGCAAGGTTATGTGCGTGTTGTCTTGCGGTTAGGCGCGATTCTTCTGTCAATTCGCCGCGTTGCACAGCATCGAACGCACCTTCGATTTTACCTATCCGCTGGTTCATCAGTGGTTGATAGGTTTCCCAGAGGAACTGTAGCCGTTCTTGAATGCGTTCCATCGGCAAAAAAGAGGGGGGTTCTGCGCCAGTGTTTTCCGCTAATTTATAGCCTACTCCGCGTACATTGAGCAATAATTCTGGTGCTCCGGCCTCGCGTAGTTTATTGCGCACACCCTTGATGTGCGCTTTAACCGTATCCTCCAACACATCTGACTCGCTCGACCACAACGCAGCCACGAGTTGAGTGCGGCTAAATACGCGCACTGGATTCACAAGAAACCATTCGAGTAATGCAAATTCCTTTGGCGTTAGATTTAACGTATGATTACTATATCGTGCGGTATGGGCGATATAGTCGAGTTGTAGCGCCCCATAAGTCAATACATTACTTGTCGCCACCCTACCTCGTCTTAGCAGGTTTCGCACACGCGCAAGCAGTTCCGCAGCCAACGCGGGCTTGTTTATGTAGTCATCGGCGCCATTGTTTAGGCCTTGGATACGCGTCTTGTCCGTGGTGTCGGCGGTGAGTAGCAACACTGGCGTTTGGTCACCGGCTACTCGCAGTCGTCGGCAGAACGCGATACCATCCAACAATGGCATTTGTACGTCTAATAAAAGCAAATCAAATGGCGCGTAGCGGTGCATTTGCCACGCACTCTCGCCATCCTTCGCCAGTTCGATGTGATATTCCAACGACAACACTGTATACAACGCGTCAGCTTGTGCGGGATCATCTTCAGCCAGTAAGATTCGCATTTTGAGTAACTAAATTCTATTAGCCATGTGAACACGTCTGATAAACTATCGGTTGATTTGCGCATCGCTTGAGGCATAGGGGTAGTAAAAATGTTCTATTTTTATAGAGGTTAAATTGATGTGCTAAGCGCGATTCTCAATTAGATAAAATGTTCGATGCTTTCGCCATATTTCTTATCATACGCTGGAAAACGCACAATAAAAAATACCAGTATTTAAGAAATCGTGAATTGGACTTAGTGGAAGCAAGGGTCTGAAGCAAAAAGCCTCGCCTTACATTTTACATCGCCTCGTTGACTTAGGCTATGCCAAAAACATAGCAAAATTTGGCAGGATGTGGGAATAGACAGCCCATTACACATTAAATTTTCCGCGAAGTTGCCTCACTTCACGGCGCAAGGCAACGCCCAGACCGATTTATTTCGAGATGACCGAAACCGCAAACAATTTCTATCGCTGTTAGGCAGCGCCGTCGATGTAAAATGTAAGGTCTGACCCT
>JAOUGF010000570.1 GCA_029857925.1 Gammaproteobacteria bacterium | reverse complement strand
TATTAAGCGCGCGTTATGGTTGTTCGGCGTCGTGCAAGTGGTCTCTATATTCGGTTTCGCATGGCTGGCGTTCGTCGGCCATCACGACGTGATCGGCGCGTTGGAACGCACGCAATTGGCGTTGGTCATCGGTGTAGAGGCCTTTGGCGTAGGCGTGGGCACGGCGGCATTTGTTGCATTTATCGCGCGCACGACACATCCGGCCTATACCGCGACGCAATTCGCGTTGTTCACCAGCCTGGCGGCCGTGCCACGCACGTTTGCGAACGCCGCCACAGGTTGGATCGTAGAATCCGTCGGTTGGATGGGCTTGTTTTTGCTATGTGTACTATTGGCGTTGCCGGGGATGTTATTATTGTTTAAGGTGGCACCTTGGGGCGAATCGCCGTCACCCAATAGTGTGACGTCAACACCGTAAGGGCAGGTCTGGTGCGCGCCCGCCCTGCGGTCGAAATTTAACGTCCCCGGCTTTTGCCTCGTCCCTCTGCGCCGCGTTGCGTACCGCGTGCTGAGGAATTTTTGCTGCTGAATGTTTTACGCGCCGGTTGTTGCGGTCTACCCCCGCGCCCGTTTTGTATCGGCTCCGGTTTGATGGACAGGTCGGGTTTGAAGTTATCCACGACGACCTTTGGAATTTCGCGTTTCAACATACGTTCGATATCCTTCAATAATCCGAATTCATCGACGCACACCAGTGACATCGCTTCACCTTCATTGCCCGCGCGACCGGTGCGGCCGATGCGGTGTACGTAATCTTCCGGTACGTTAGGCAATTCGTAATTCACGACATGCGGAAGCTGGTCGATGTCGAGTCCGCGCGCGGCGATATCCGTGGCAACCAGCACCCGTATCTTGCCGGTTTTAAAATCCGCCAAGGCCTTGGTGCGTGCGCCTTGGCTCTTGTTGCCGTGGATCGCCGACGCGGTGATGCCGTCGGTTTCCAATTGTTCGGACAGTCGATTCGCGCCGTGTTTGGTGCGGGTGAACACCAGGACTTGTTGCCAATTATTGGAGTTAATGAGATGCGCCAGCAACGCGCGTTTGCGACTTTTGTCTACCGGGTGCACGACTTGGGTGATGCGTTCCGCCGTCGTATTGCGCTGCGCGACTTCAATCAGCGCGGGTGATTTTAGTAAATCATTCGCCAGCACTTTAATTTCGTCGGAAAACGTCGCAGAGAAAAACAAGGTTTGCTTTTGCTTGGGGAGTAACGCGATCAGTTTACGGATGTCGCGAATAAACCCCATGTCCAACATGCGGTCGGCCTCGTCGAGCACCAATATTTCCACTTTTGAAAGATCAACGGTGCTTTGCCCCACATGATCCAACAAACGACCGGGTGTCGCGATCAGGATGTCCACGCCGTTGTGTAATTTCTGGATTTGCGGATTGATGCTCACGCCGCCAAATACCACCGTCGAACGCAAGGGCAGGTATTTGCCATAAGTGGTGACGCTTTCCGCGACTTGTGCGGCGAGTTCGCGCGTCGGTGTCAGCACCAACGCCCGAATGACGCGACGGCTTTTTTCCGGTTTGCCGGAGGCCATCAGGCGATGCAGCATCGGCAGCGTGAATCCAGCGGTCTTGCCGGTGCCGGTTTGCGCGCCGCCCATGATGTCGCGACCTTCCAAGATCGGCGGTATGGCCTGTACTTGTATCGGAGTGGGTGTGGTGTAACCTTTTTCGGTGACAGCACGCAGCAATTCGGCACGCAGGCCGAGGGACGTAAATGACATGATAGATGATCTCCAGGGATCGGCCTACCCAATACACAAGGTATGGAACGGTCTAGGCTGAAACAAACATGTTGCGGGGTAGCCGGTAAGGATTACCGCGATGAAAAGGGGCGCAGACCGAGGTGCGCTTGAGGTAGCTATAGCGCGTATTGTACCTGAAACAGCCCCGCATAGGGAATAAATCTTAGGGGAATTGTTGGCATCCGTGTTACAGAGGGTGTGTATTGAATTGATTGAAGTTAATTCGCGCACGCTGAAGGCGGCCTGTGCTCGAATGTTTGTTATGTGGTATCTGAAATCTAGGCCGCCAACAGTTGTCGGCGATAATGCAGGATTCTCCCTTTGCAACCCGTCACGCCGACCGCGAGGGTGTCAAACACCTCAAAGTGGTGAGCAAAACCGAGTGCCGCCATTTTTTTTGTAAAGGTTGCGCGGTTGCCGCGGTTAGGGTCTACGATAACGACATGCACGTTTGCGCTGGAATGGCGGTGTATAAATGCCGACACGCTGCCGGGGTGTGCGGGTTCGTATAATACGTCACTA